>JAGRAO010000009.1 GCA_020434565.1 Bdellovibrionales bacterium | reverse complement strand
AGTGTCGGCTTGCTTGCCCAGCAGAATTTCTTCCTGCTCTTTATCCTAATCCTTATCCTAGTCCTGCTCCTTCTCAAAAGGAGCCGAGTAGACAAATCCTAGGACGGGACACTCGACAGTCTGGAGCAGTATTAGGGCGAGGAGCCGGGCTTCCCTAAAGCAGCTTCCGAACCCAGTTCCAGATGAACGTCATGATGGTACTTCCAAAGATGAGAAGGAGCGCAAACAACAGGAGAGACCATCCCGCCCGCATTTCAAGTTCACGGAGTTCTTCGTCAGAAGTAGAGCCCTTCTTGGTCCGTGGCCACGGTGCCCAACGGAACCAGTAGTCGCTATGTGTCATCTCGTAATCCGACTTTGCCATAGTTGCGTCGGAGTGAGGCTGCGGAGTTTGAAAGAGCCCGAAATAGGCAAGCGGTCCAACAACTGGGAGAAGAGCAACGATGCTCCAGATGAGCAACTGTGCTCCTCTTATCTGCCTCGTGAAGACCATATGCCACAATGCTGTCGCATAGAGGATAAAGATGATAGCGAGTGCGACTTTCATATGAGTTCTGCTATAAGCATGGTTTGGTCACAGGTTTATCCTGAAAATGCCGAAAAAATTCCCACGCGAGATACGAAAATTCAATCACCATCCACGGCATAAACGAGATGTGCATAAGAAAATATACTGAAGCGTGAAACACTAACCCACCGAAAAGCAACAAGGGGCGAAGTGTTCCTCCAAAGAGGACAATAATAAATCCCAGCTCAAAGATGATTGTCCCGATGGCAAACATTGAGCACGCAAGAGGACTCTCAGCTATGCGCTTCGCAAGAGGGGAGGGATTAGCGCCATAAATGTAGTACTGCAATCCAAAGCCATCTTTCCACTTTTCTCCTTCAGGCACCTCTGGTGAGCTTCCGTATTGCTGCATATGCCGAGAGTTGCTCTTTCCTTCGAGGTAGAATTGAAGGGTTTTTCCGTTCATCCATTCGAGTCCCCCATAGCGGAGTTTTGAAAATCCAGAGGTGAAATAGAAGAGACTCAAAAGTACGAGAATGAGTTGAAAACCCCACCGAGGTACAGGTTGAAAAAGCGAAGCTCGTGTCGATTGAGAACGCGCTCGTAAGTGTTTCAGCAATTGATCAAGCGAAAGACAATTCACGCCAGGACTGAGAGAGAGTACGACCAGTACCTGTACGACAAGGCTTGGGCCGTGATCATGCCATCCCCAAGCTGAATCTATTGCAGCGAGGTACCAGTAACCAACAGAGAAGAGAGTCATGCTCAATCGGGTAAAGAGCCCTGCTCCCGCCATGAAAACAAGTATGTGCATCAAGGCAGAAAAAAAGAGAAACGAACCTTCGGTGAGAGGAAAGGGCCAGAGAAATCTCTCCAGCACCATGCCTGGAGCATAAAAGGCCTTTGGAATCTCGAGTGACCAGTGGTAGACGAGAAACCGATGAGGCAGTGTCGTTCCGAGATAACCGACCAACAATATTCGAAGCAAGCCAAGTGGAATTGGCGATATTGGAGAATGCCAAAAGGTATGCCATGCGTGGAGAGCCTGCCGCTGCAGCGGTATGTTCAAGCTGCTTCGTTCTTCCATGTGAGGTGAAATCTCCCGCTTTCAATATCAAATACGCCCACCTTGTGAGAGTCAGAGTCGTTGTTCTCGCGATCTAAACGAATTGCATGAAGTGTGAGCTTGATTGGCTTTTTCGGAGCGATGCGTTCTGAAAGTGCAGAGACAAACGCCGAGAAAAAGGTACTCAATCGATTTTCAAAATTTTCTTGAGTATCACTTGGATAGAGTGCAAAGACCCCGCCGGAGGGTGTTGCTCCATACACCCATTTAAAGAAATAGCGCATCAACGACCAATTGAGCCCAGCTGAATAGTATCCAACTTCGTCTCTGGAACCGTCTTCAAACTGAACCTGAAAGGCGAACCGATATCGAGGAGTGCTCTCATCAACATAGTGAGCAAACATTGGAGCGCAAGTAAAAGGCCAGTTTTCATAGGGAGATATCACTGCCCACAGATTTGGAATTAAAACAGCGACAAGAAAGGCATTGGAAAGGCGCAACATTTTTTGCATCAGAAGAAACTTAGTTGAATGCCGCTGTGCGCAGTAGGGGAAAGTTGCTCGGACGAAGTCCAGTTTCGACGAGCAAAGAAATCTGAGGGCGAGAGCGGTTGAGCGAATAGTGAGACTTACTCTGAGTGATCTCGTGGAAAAGGCGACTCTCCCTGAAGCGCGCGCCTTCCTCTCTGTGTGAAACTCTCGTGAGGGAGTAGGGGAGCTTTAACCATCTAAAATGGTTGGCTTTTTGGGCGGAGTCTTTACCCTCTTAAAATTGGCTCCGTCTCGAAACGACGGTATAGTACTGGGCACCTCATCCAGCCCTTGTGAAGTTTTGAGTCTGGAGAGAGAGGACAGCGATCAGCTCATGGATGTTGAAAAGCGAGACGCTTCGTCATTGCCCCCGGAGGGATTCCAATCACAACACCGGATAGGGGACCTCTCCTCCTATGCTGTTTCACAACAAAGCGCTAGCCGAGAAGAACTTTACAGACAGCGGCTTAGTCTGTTCTTAGAGAATAGAGAATCGCGTTCGATTCGGCCCTTCCTTCAAGAGCTCATCGACGATCCTGTTCTCTCTCTCGAATTGAAGCGAAAAATTGTCGATCAGACCGAAGTTCATGGCGCATCACTTGTCCATCACGCCCTTCGGTACTCCTTTTCAAAGAGCGTGCTCAATGCCCTCATTGAGCTTGGGGCTGACTTCGATCGGCCTGTTGCTGAAGGGAGCTCAGGGCCTTTTGATCACCTCAGTGGATACAGACCTGTTCATCTTGCGGCGAGGTTTGTGGATTATCGAAAACTTCGCTTAGTCCTGAAAATCTGCGCTGAACCGAACAGTGTGAATAATGACGAAGAAAATGCTTTTCGAATACTAGGGCGGTATCGAGTGAGGGAAGAGAACGTTCGGCCACACGTCGGAGCTCTCCTTTCGGCTGGGGTCTCGCCATCTCTTCCGGATCAGTATGGGATTAGTGCTCTTACTGATGCTCTCGAAAGCAAGAGCTTTTCTCTTGCTCGGGTACTGATTGCCTCTGAAGTTCGAAACAAGTCAACAGATCTCACTCGACCTCAGATTGCTGCTCTCGTTGCAAATACACTTGCAGAGAGTTCTCCGAGTGATATTCGGAGAGATCTGAGTTCTCTCTATTCGAAGGCTCCAGAGGGAGATGAGAAGGTTCGGGGCTTAAGTTCTGTGTGGCGTTCGAGCTTGGCGCGATACATTGCTCGCGATGAGGAGGGTGACCCTACCGGCAAACGGGTCTTAAAATTTGTAGAGACCTTGCGAGCTCACATTCCTTCCCTCAGTCACGCGTTTCTCAAATCACTGCTTGAGCAACCTATTAATGGTGAACCGATTATCTTTTATCTCATGAATCGGCCGAATTTTGAGCTGGAGATCGTAAAGAGCGGTGTGAAGCTCGGTGTGCCAATCCATGTCGAAGCAACGAGGTTGCAGTCAGGTGAGGCAGTGCGTTTTCTCCAGTTGGCCGCCCCGATAGAGAAAGATCGAGCGCTCCAACAATCCCCTCAGTTACGCACGACTCCGATTCACTTTGCTGTAGAATTGGGCGACCCTGATCTTGTGGAGTTTCTGATTGAAGCAGGCCTCAAATGCGAGGCAAAGGATTCCCGCGAAAGAACCCCGCTCGAGCACTTCCTGAGATATTCCGAATACGACGAACCAGATATCATAGATGTCTTGGTTGATAACGGTGCCGGTTTCTCTGGCACGGCGAACTTTGTGAAGTTGGCGCTCAAAGCCGGGCTTCCGCTCAGTCTTGCGCGACTTACTGAGCGTGGCGCTCCTCTTCCGCGGGCGTTTCAAGGCCGGGTTTACGAAGTTCCGGAGAAGGGTTCCATTCGGTTTGCAGGATTCCGAGAGGTTGCGACCCGAGTTGCTGAACTTCTCGAGCGTCTCGACACCAAAGTAGAGCAGGAGCGGTACCTACATGATACCGTATACAATTCACTCCAAGAAAAAGTGGAGCTCCGTTTGGTCCTTCTCACTCTTGAGTCCTATTTTGCTGGTACCCATGATCTCAACAAGTCGACACCTTTGGCGTTTCTCTCTCTTGTCCCGCATCTCTTTGGGCCTGAACTGAGTCCCCTCAGACAAGGTCTTGTGAGTGCAATCGACCTCTATGCTGACTCTGATGAATCGATCCACTACGAAGCACATCCGTACGGCTCGGAGCTCCTCGCTCTCTTGAGTGATCCAAGTCTGACTGACCAGGATTTCGAGGTCTTTGCTCTTGCAATAACGAGCCCATATCGCTGGCATATAAGGGGGCGCCCCAAAGTTACGCGAGAGGAGCTTTTTGTTTGGCAGCAAGTAGGTATTGAAACGTTTAGCTTTAAGCGGTGGCGGTACGATGTTCAGGGCCTGCGATTTCCGCGCGCCGAAGGAGGAGTCTATATCGAGGCTCCGTCGCTGCTCGAGGATTTTGGATTCGAAAGAACCGCCCCAAGTGAAGCAGAGGATGTGTTCGGAGCTGGATTTTCGCTGGAGCCCGGTCGTGTAAGAGGGCGCTTTGTAGACTATCTCTCTGACACGGCGGTTCGAATATCTGTCGATAGTGAGTTACAAACGCTCTATCGAAGAGGGATGCGAGCAGTGCGTCTCCCCGAACTTGGCACACTTGTTATTCGAAATTCCTCGCCAGTCTTTGGTCGAAATCTTTTGAAGTATCCGGCTTATTTTTGCGAAGAAGGAGCCGGGCATGATGCGCCGCTTGAGCACCTTACGGCTCAAGTCATCGAAGAACGTTTCCGGCCGATCTTTGATGTCCATATTTTTGATGATGGGAGAGCCGAGTCTTTAAATATTCTTCTCCGACAACTTCGTGGACTTGAAGAACTATACTCCGAGTGGAAATTTGCGACTCGAAGGCACAACGCTTGGGATTATGAGACCGACCCGGAAAAGCCGCTCTTTATTGGTGGGGCCTATTCCTCTGGTTTCCAATCGATCGTTGACTTTCTCTCGCGAAGAACGAGAGAGTGTGAAAAGCTCGGAAGTGATTATCTCGGTGGAGTCCCGGACCTTGCGTTTGTCAGTCCAGCTTGCATACCCTTTACCGAGCATCTACGACTCCGAGTTACCCCAGAAGTAATCGCCGTCCTCCAGCATTACGCCGATACAAAGGGGATCAATGCAGATCGCTCGCCAGCTCACCGTGCAGCATGGGAATTTTTTAATACGGGGATTCGTCAGCAAAGCGATCTTCTCTTGCTCCACCGAAATGAGAAAGAGGACCGAACCTAATCCTGAGAATGCAAGGAGCAGAGTATGATGCCAGAGACGATATCTTCGCCCTCAGAAACAGAGACGGAAACGGATGCTCCTCCATCAAAGCCGGATGCGCCTCCTGCGGCTCCGCCCGAGCGTGAGACTGATCCTGGAACCCCCTTTACCCCGCCTGAACCTGGAACTGAGCCTTGTCCGCTCAAAAAGCCTGGTGATGACGATGATTTTTCGACGTGTCAGCTGCCCAAGGCGCCTCAAAGAGAACGAGAGAGACCCTAATTCTCGATGCGTTAAGTGTTTTGGCCTTGAGATCTACGCAAATTTCCTAGTGAAACTCCCGTTACCGTTTTCTTCACGATCTCTTGTGGCGCAATTCATGCATGTAAAAATTTTACATTTTGATGACGGAGGATAGTCATATGAAAAAGATAGTTTATTGGATGGCTTCAGTAGCTCTTACAGGAGTTGTCTCGACAGCTCAAGCACAGACCTCGAGTGGCGATCTGTGTACTCCACAACGCCTCTCTTCGGTTACCGCTGAGATATCGTGTAGCTCAGACCTTGGGAGTCTTCACGAGGAGGTGACATTGACCCGTGTCAACTCAATTTTCTGGGAGGCGAACAATCAAGTAATTGGTGAACTCAGTGGTTTTCCCGTTGAGGTGACGCTCAAAGGAAAGTTTGATATCGCGACTGGACTCTTCGAAATCGGACATACCCGGCTTCTCGTGTCGGGACTTAAGGGTCCGGTGACCCAGCAAGGAGCATCAACGAATCCTCACAAAAGGATAGCACCGGGATTTCCAGAAGCTCTTTATCTCTTGGCTGAGAATATCGTAGGTGTCGATTATATTGGATGTAACATCGAATATTCAGCACAATTCTAGATTCTCTTGGGGGGTCATCACATCGAAGGATGACCCCTCGTCTCGCTCATCGAACGAGAACTCCACTGTGCTCCTATAACGGAAACAGCCGTTGAGCCAAATGAAGGGCGTTTGTGGGTGCTAAGGGCGATCGCAATCGCTGCGTCCTTGTGGATTCACGTGTGAAAGCTGTTGCTACCAAGCATCGGCGCAACCTTCGTCTTCTCGCGGAGCCTGGAAGAGCCAAGAATCTGCCTTATCGATGTAGTCTACATTCCAGCCGTTCTTTCGATATTTGTCCATGATCGAATCGGGATCGTCGCCAAGTTCGTGCCATTCAAGATAGCAACCCGACTCCCCCCTTTCAGCCGCGGCCTTTAACTTTGCATCAATCCGGGCCTCAATTGCTAACGGATTACCCATCTCTACTGCATCAAGATCATCAAGTGTGTCCTCTGGCAACTCGGCTTCTCTGGCGATCTTGGCAGCTTCTCGAGCGTCAAACATGGTACTTCCTTTCCTCAAAAGCTTGACGGCGATAGTACTTCAAACTGAAGCGATAGTCATATGGGACTTGGGGGGCTGAAAGTCTAAGTATTCCTAATGGGTCGAGCCAGTCTGAGAGAGAATCACGAAGTCTTCGGTCGGCGCAGAAACCGGAAGTTTGCTGCAGGAAATTGGACGGGCTTTTCGTTGTGTAAACCTGGCAAGTCGACCTAAGATTCTTTCGTATTCACGTACTCATTTGATTCTTCGAGGAGTGGTGTATTTACCGTTCTATCAAGCGATAATTGTAGAGCGATATCTTGAGTGAGTAACTCTAACAACTTCAGAATGCTTGATATTTGAGAGTGCCTTTCTATCTCTTTGCGGTGCAATTATGCTTTTCAGTTCGCTCTGGTTCCCAGTCATGCCCCCACCGATTCCCACGCCGGGCACGTGCTTTGCACCCAGGTCGGCTCTAGAGGGTGCGTGGTTCTGTTCTTTGAGGTGTGTTGATGAGGTATTCAAAAGTTATCGCTGTCGGCTTGCTCTTCTCAAGTCTGTCGATCCCACAAGCGTTTGCTCAGTTTGAGCTACCCGACGGAATTCTCTTCTCTCGAAAGTACAAATCCACCGTGATACCGTACGAGGGAACTCGACCGAATGTCTCGCTTGCGAACAATACGAAAAAAAGCATCCTTATCACTGGTTCTTATGGACTTCGAGCTTACGGACGGCTTGAAGGTTCTGAGCGAAGCTATCACCTCAGACAGATCGATTCTGAAAGTTTTCCCCGAGCTTCTATGATTTCTGGTTCAACAATTGTCATGAGTCCGAATGGCCAGTTCCTCGCAGGAATTGGAGCTGCGGTCCCGTATGTCAATGAGTGTTACGGAAAGGATCTTTCAGATTATGATTGGTCCCAAGACACCATCACCGGCTTTGCAAATCTTGGAAATTGTACGGCGTCGAACCCAACTATGAACAGCATCAACAATAACGGAATCTTTGTAGGCGGAGTAGATGCGTGGGCCTACAAGCCATGGGTTGGTACAGTGAGCTCGGCGCCCTCTGCCATCGGACTTGTTGATGCTTTCGGTGACAACCATCTCGGCCATGCCTCGCAGATCAATGACTCCGGCTTCGTGATGGGAAGGGGCTACTCTCAAGAGACGAACGACCAGTATCGAAATTGGTATTATGATCTCAACAGCAACGACTTGACGGTTCGATATCTGCCTGCGGGCCTCAAATCTCCCCGTGTGACGGGCCTCAATAATTCCGGAGACGCCATCATTTACGAACAAGATTTCTCAAGACAAAGAACGTACTTCTGGAGTAAGACGTCAGGTCTTCAAGATATAACTCCAGTGATCCCTGGTTGCGTTTCTACTCCCCAACCGCTTTTGTCCCGTGCGATCAACGATGCAGGAACAATCGTTTGGAGCTGCTCTATGTCAGTTGCTGGGGCCGACCTCGCCGCTGTAAGTTTTGTCCAGCTGGAACGTGGGCAACAGCCGATAGACATAAGAAGACTCGTTGGGGCTTCTCTCGATTGGCCGTTAGAGGTGATAGCGCAGAATAATCGGGGCGACTTCGTAACCATTAAACCCGAGAGTTTTGACGGGTTTTGGTGGAGCTCAGAAGTTGAAGTTCGTCTCCATGAGAAGATTTCTCCACGACTCTTACAAGAACCTTTCGACCTCGCTGGGCCAGCAACGGCCGATGAGATCGAGTAGGAATGAGAGGCAAGAAGAGACGTCGCCATAGAAACTCTCTTAGCCCTGTCCCAAGTTTCAGAGAGGGTGGATCCCCCAAATACCCGCAGGAGTTAATTGACTCGGTGGGGGAGGATGCCAGGCGTACCTTACGCATTGAACCTCAGTGTTCGAAAAGAATTCATCCATCCCCCGGAAGAGTGCAAAGCCCAGAAGGCTTGGCGCGGAATAGCTGAGGCTCACAGAGAACAGAAGCCTGGAAAGTGCTACTACGGCGTTACGCCGACGAGTTCACGAATTCATCCTGCGGAGCAGGAATGTTGTCAGCGATGGCTCGCGGACGAATGAGTCGCGGGTTGTACAGCGAAGCCGCCACGGTGTAGGCCCAGTTTCGGGTGCTGTAGAACAGCGCCGTCATGGTGCCGAAGATCTCGGGGTGCTCGTCGAGGATGTTTGTGGTGTCCTCTCCAAAGAGCCCGAGCCGCAGGCCCAAAAAGGCCGGCAGGCTGTCGGTGTTCGCGAAGCGCGAAGCGAGCTTGTGAGCGAGCTTCTCTGGGACCATCTTTCGGGCCCAGTTGACCATCGTGATGAGAGGATCATCGCTGAGCGCGAACTGTTCGATCAGGTGATCGTAGAGACGGAGACGAGAGTCCTCGTGCTCGTACACTCGGTGACCGAAGCCAGCGAGTTTGCCCTTGGTCACCCATTCGGGAACCCACGCCTCCCTCTCGGCACCGTTCAGGAACACGTCGAGGAAGTGGCTGAACTGTTCTTCGGATGGGAGTTTCCCTCCGAACACCCTGTTGTAGGTGTTGATGAACTGAACAGCCACATCGGTCGATGCGCGGCCGTGGCGTTTGCCGAACAGCGCTGCTGAGCCGGCGAGTCCGATCTGGTTGGCAGGAGTCTGCGTTGCAGCGGCAACGAAGGCCGCAAAAGATCCCGCGTTCGCTTCACCGTGAGCCAGCCATCCAGTGAGGCAGGCGTTCACGAAGAGAGCGAGGCGCTCGAACTTTTCGCGATCGCTCGGATCGTTGAAGATTCCGAGCTTAAAGACGAAGACTTTGCCGAGATCGAAGTTGTCGTCACCCGAGGGGCACTCCCTGACCGGCTGTCCCCAGCCCATGCACATCCGGTGCACGGCGGCGAGAAGCTCGATCTGCGGACGGATGATACTCAAGCCATCCAGATAGACGGCCCGAGCAAACAGATCATCGCTAAGCCCGTCCCGATTCCACGTCGTGAACTCGGGGTGAGGGAGCTGGGCGATGAGTGCCTGGAGGAGTGCCATGGGATCTTGAGTCGGATCCATTAGGCTGATCTGCGCGAGCAGATTCTCAGGAGCGTGATGCTCGTGAACCTGCCGGTCGAACGAGTCTTGCTCCTCCGGAGACGGGGCGCGCCCCAGGAGGATGTGGCACATTGCGAGCTCGGCTCGCTTGCCCTTGAACTCATCGATACTCACTCCACCGTAGAGAAGTGTTGACTTCTCCTGTACGCGGCTCGTGATCGAGCGAGTGAGCGGTTTTCCATCGAAGCCTGCTTCGATGTCGGCTTCGGTCAGGAACGCGACGATTCTGTCGGCCGGGACCGAAGCTCTTCCGCTGTCGGCTTTGAAATCAGCCATTCGGGCTTTGCCCGCGGCTTGAACGAGCTGCATACGCGCGTTAACCGCCCGGAGCAGCGGATCGTGAGACGTCGACCAATCCGCAACGAGAAGGCCTTGCATGGTTGTTCTGCTTTCTGTGTGAAATGGGCTTCAGAGGTATGTTGCAACAGATACCCCATCAGCGGGTCAGAATTGATGCACGTGATACGACGACGCGTTCGATTCAGGAATGAAATCGATGACTGCCGTATGTTTCACCGGGAGGTTTTAATTACTCCTTTCTTTTCAACCTTTTCGAAAAACAATTACTGGCAATCCTCCGACAACAGCTCTTGTCCAATAGAGCTCTTTTCAGAGGACCACAAAAGCGACTACTCAGCTTTGATTGAGAAAGGATCGAGTTCGAACAATCGAACGGGAGAGTATATTCAGGCGGGTACAGAGAAGTCCAATCAGAAGCACGCTGTTAGCCTTAAGAAAGCCGCGAAGGAGATGAAGGGCGCGCTCCAACAGCTAGGGAAATGAAGTTAACTCAGGCTATTACCGTTCTCACCCTCCGCGGTGCCCACGAAATCGCTTCCGATCGGAACGAAGATGGTCATTTTTTGTTTTCTCTATTACTCCTTGTCCTGATCATGCGCATAGGAGCAGGACAAGGAAGGAGCTTTCTTTAGAGGTTACAATAGGTTTTAGGGGGACTCGTTCACGTGAGAATCGAAGGGGGAAGTACTTCCTTTCGCTAGCGCAGCCCGCACGAGAGGCAGCGCCCAAGGCACCGTCCGAGCCGGACGGAAAACAGAGTCACGAGAGACGAAATGTTTCCCGGTCCCCCTCCGAGATTGCTAACACAAGCATCAAACGCTGAAGAGTTCGCGTAAGGGCCACTACAGTTTCCGAGTTCTTGATAGACGTTAAACTCGTATTCACCACCAGCAGCGTTGCAACAAGCGGCGAGGGCTTCTTGGAGATCCGACATGTCGTCCGCCCACTCGGAAATACAGCTCTCTCTACAAGCTTCCACGGGCTCACACAGTGGCCCGATTTCTTTTCCGCCTCCCGTAAAAACGGGAAAGGGGCCCGCTATGGCGAAGGCACTGCTCGGTCCAGTGACCGTTCCGAGAGCAATGCAAACAACGGCAATGCATTTCACCATTTGACGACTCGTGCACATTTTTATTTATTCCTCACACCGTTGCTTAAAACCTGAGCTTTGGAGAGATGTATCCTTTGTCTTTCGCCCTAGCTCCTGATCGTTTGAGAGCCTTGTTGATGAACCTCTCCTTGATTGGGGCGTCGTTACTTGGGGGTGTCGAAAGTTCGCCAAGAGAGGTTCATCAACAAGGCTACATCTCTTATTGAGGGCTTTTTGGGCCGGGTTACTTAAATGTACTTTTTGTACGTTTGACGGCCGCGGCTCGCAATCGCGGCCAAAACCGACTGAGCCGCTCCTGTTCATCGTTCACAGGCCTTGAAGTCAGAGTGCTCGGCTTTGAGGTGTTTTCCTACGAGGATTGCTCACTTTTCAGTCGAAAAGGTGGCAGGTGGGAAGGGGTTTGTACCCCTTTTGGGATCTGTTTCAACAATTAAGCGCTTGAATGTTAACCATACCAAAATTCTTAGCGATTTTTAACCTGATGGCCAGTAGTGGAAGTTTTGGCCACGCAGTAGCGCGTACATGGCAGTTTTGTCGCTGAACAACAATCTCTCTTCGCTTCGGGCGCAGTCGAATCTTTCGACGACGAGTCGATCTCTCTCAACAGTTTTTGAACGGCTCTCTTCAGGCCAGCGAATAAATAAGGCTTCCGATGATGCTGCCGGTCTTGCTCTGGCCGAATCTCTCAAAAGCAAGTCCACCGTTTACGGCCAAGCAATCCGAAATGTGAATGATGGAATCTCTACTGTTTCAATAGCGAGTGCTGCACTCGGTGAACTCGAATCAATTGTTACGCGACAAAAAGAGATTGCCGCCCAAGCTGCAAATGGTGTGTTTACGCTCTCACAACGAGTTCCACTCCAACAAGAGCTCGATGCACTGACCGCAGAATTTAACAGGATTCTGGGTTCTACAAAATTCAACGGCGAGTACTTACTGACCGGAGAATCGAGTTCGCTTTCGATTCAAGCAGGGGCCGATTCAAATGGAAGAATTACTGCAAAGCTGCGAGAGGAACTCTCGCAGCTCATCGGGGATGGGACGTTTAGTGATTCTGGACTGACTATCGGAGCATCTTCGCCAGATCAGGTCGCTACGGGAGATTTTAACCATGATGGCATTATCGATCTTGTGTACCAGGCAGACGATGTTTACATCACTTTTGGACAGGGGGATGGCACATTCTCTGGGACGATCTCACTCGATCTCGGGGGAGAATCTCCGGTTGATATCAAAGTGGCTGACCTCAACGGGGACGGCTATGACGATCTGGGAGTCTCGATTTTTAGTAATCCTCTCGTGAAGGTCCTGATCAACGATCAAATGGGAGGATTCACCGTGAACGATGTCGGCTCTGAGACAGCGGGGTTGTCGCTCGCTTTTGCTGATATCAACAACGACGGGAACCTCGATATTTTTACAACATCAGTCTTTGACAGCACTGCCTATATTTATGAGGGTGATGGTACGGGAAGTTTTTCCTCTCTTGGGAGCTTCTTTGTCGGCGAGCAGATAGGTGAATTTAAATCTGGCGATTTTAACGGAGATGGAAATGCCGACTTTATTGGGGTGAACACTACTGACAGTCTGTATCTCTTTCTGGGAGATGGTTCTGGGGGGTTTACTCAGTCCACACCGAAATCGGATGGAACAAAGATTTATGAAGCTGAAGTGGCAGATTTTAATCGGGATGGATACGACGACTTGGTGGTCGCTGATAATGGGGATTTGCTTGTTCTCTTTAGTAATGGAGATGGAACCTTTACGGAAGCCTTTAGTCAGTCATTTGGCCCGTTCAATCCGGAGTTAGCAATTGGAGATATCAACGGCGACGGGTTGACTGACATTGTTATGTCAGGAGATGGCAGCGTCTATAAGTTTACAAGTGATGTCGACGGAAACTTTACATACATCGGCAAGACAACGTCCGTCGTCAAGTACAACGAGCTTCAGGATCTCAATGGAGATGGAGTGCTTGATGGTATAGGGACCGATGTTAGCAAAACCTTTGTAGGGGCAGAATACGGAGGGACGACTACTTCCACCTCGGAGAAGTACTACTCAGTTCTCACCCAAGAAGATGCGCAATCGACTCTTGAAAGCCTGGAGGATGATTCCGATAGGATAGCGCTTGAACAGGGAAAAATTGGAGCTTTTGAAGCGAGGCTTGAATCTGCAGTCTCTTCTCTCGGAAGCCTTGTGCAAGAAACAAAAGCGGCAGAATCAAGGATTCGGGATGTCGATGTCGCGGAGGAAGCAGCGCAGCTTGTCGCCCTTCAGGTGAGACAACAGGCTGCAACGGCCGTTCTTGGACAGGCGAACTTGCAGCCTGAGCTCATTCTCGAACTTCTTAAATTGTAGACAAGCCTTGTTCTCAAGTCGAGCATGCGCGAGAACGTTGACTTCAAGATTCACAAATCAAAACACGGTGCAAATATGTATGGGAGTGCTCACTACCTTCGCTGGCGAGACGGCGTAACTCTCAATATATTTTTAATCTTCGCCCTGTTCATTCTCTGCGGGCTTCGGCACTATACACCGATACTCTTGGTCGCCTAGGGAGATTCACGTCTATGCTTGAGCGCCCTCATTGGCCAATTTCCCCTCTGTTCTTTTTTGGCAGAGCTTTGTCGAGAGTGATTCCCTTGAGTGTTTTCGTATGCTCTTCTCTCTTCCTTTCGAGTTGTACTGGAAAGAGGCTCACGACGATTGACTATCCCTCCAAAGAACATCCGAGCAACGAGCAAAAGGCACAGAAACAAAAATTTCCAAAACCGAAGGAGAAGGTCGTTCGAGTTACAAAGCGGTGCATAGATGCCTTGGTCTCTGCTTACACAAGTTCCCGTCGTGAAACTGATAGCCATCCACGATTGACGGCAGATGGAACTCGGCTCAATGATTCCTCTCGCGTAGTCGCCGTTTCCCGCGATCTCGAGCAAAAGGGCTTTGTCTTTGGTCTGCCTGTTACTATTGAGGGGCTACCGGGGACTTACAGGATAGCTGATCGAACGAACAGGCGATTCAACAATCGAGTAGATCTGTACATGGGAATGGACCGGACTCGCGCGCTCAAGTGGGGAGTTCGCCGAAAAGAAGTGTGCTTGTTTGTAAAAAAGGACCGTGGTTGATCCTGAAGCGCCGAGCGGGCGTGTGAGCTGAGCAGCCGAAGGCAATCTGCAGTTCACACGTAGAGCAAATTCAGCACAAAACGATAGCGAGCGTTTCGTTTTGTATCACTTTATTTCTCTTTTCAGGGGGTGAAGCCCGATCAGGGCGAGGGGGCCTCCCCTGGGCCAAAGCGCCGAGCGGGAAAAAAGAAGCGGGGTCACTAGGACCCCGCGTTTGTGGTTCATTATGACTCGAGTAGTCTTGACGGCGTGTACAAACGCTACTTCGGGTGAAACCAGCCAGCTCTCATCAACAAGTCAGACATAAATGTCTCTCCCGGAGGAGCCTCTGCGTTTAACGCGGGAGAAAGGTCGAACACAGGAGCCAGTAACTTAGAGTTCGATCTACTCTCTCAACCGCCGCAGGGGGAGCCCTGTTGGTTGCTCGTTTTCAATCCACAAGTGGATTGATGGTTTCGTAGCGCGGAATACTCGAAAGTATTCACTCCACGTTTGCCGTTCTGCGAGTACCACACTCGCCTACGAGCTCGACCGTTATTTTCAGTCTGGGTCGTCAGACATCTCGTACCGGTAAGACCTTTTCACCACATCCCATTGCGAAGGGGGGCAGATTCTTACCATCGCGTATACTCTGTGCCAGAAGGTCGCCGGTTTTTTGCTCAAGGCGACTCGTTCCAACGTTCGCATCTTACATCGCAGAGAGAGTACTTCTCCGCCGCATGTTTCTGGATGCAGGATGTTTTCTCTTCTTGGGAACGTGAGCTACCTCGTTCCGCGATGAGTTTTCGCAATAACATCCTTTCGGGTAGAGCGCGGGATTTTACTCCCCTCTATCCTTGACCGTCGCAGACCTCGTTCAGCTTGCGGCCGAACTCTCTCGGCATCGGTCTACTTCCCGCGTCTTGCAGCACAATCAGGTACCGATTCCTGAATATTTGTGCCCGCTTCGCAAGTTCTCCGGGCCTCCATCTGTTTTCTTCTTCCGGTCGACCTCCACTGATTACTCAGAATACGGTCACCTTGAATCCTTATCTTATACGCTTTCTGATCGTTCCCTAACGACCGGATTGCGAAAGCGCCGTAGAGGAATTTAACGTGAAGAGCGATACGATGGCCAACACAGGCGTATCGGTTGCCCGAACATCGCTTGGAAACCGAAGTCTCCCCACCCAAGTCTGTACTCAGTGAATTAGGGTTCACTGAAGACCAGGTTTTCACTCTTCATCACCTCTACGAGGATCGGAAGTCGCACATGCTCTCTCTTGTTCTTACCCGCGAACGGTCCTTCGCTAAGGTCGAACTGCTCTCCTCGTGAAGGGGACTGCCGTCTTTCCCTTCTACTTTCAGGAAGAGAGCCTCTTGTGAGAGAAACATCCACTGTCTCAAACTGGGCGAGCATCTGCTTGAATGAGAGAAACCGAGGTCTCCCTCATCTCATTGTTAAGTCAGAACTTTCACGCCCTCTTTGAGAGAGCAAGGGATTTCTCCCTTACCCGCCAGGTTTCGATAGGGTCACGCAAAACGCTCCAGGTCTCCCTTTGGCAATTCTTCGTGAGTACGTCGGCCGTCACCGACTCCTACCTTCCGGTCGAAACTCCCTGAATCTGAGCTCGTTTTCCGGAACCTCCCTCCGTCGAAACGGGGGAGAAAACCCGCCTGCTCGGACAACTAGCCCCTTATCTCTAAAGAGATAAGGAACTTTCCGAACTCACCGCCCCCGGATACCTTCTAGGCCCGAGGGGAAACAGTGAAGATTTCGAACTGTATCTTGCTTCCTCGTTCGAGTGCTTTTCGGAAAGAATCTCTCCTCTCCGGGAGCCTTCTCGATTGGGAGCGAAGTAGTGTCTCAGTTCGCTTCTACAACTGGAGAGTTAGACCCAGTAGCTTAAAAAATCAACAACAAAGTCCTGACAAAATCGGAAAAAAATCTAAAGATAACAGCAAGTTTTTTAAACACTTGCGCACATGCTGTGGATAAGAAGATTAGGAATTTACGAATAGGATGTAAGAACTTTTAAGTAATTTAAAGTGAAGAGACACCGGGGGAGTCAGTTTTTTTCAGAACGTTATTTTAAGAATAATATTGCGCTCACCCTGCCTCTCGTCTGCTTTTGCCAAAGGAGCGATTTGAGAGCAGACATCTCAAAATGGAGAAACTTTCGCAGGTAGGCACCCCTTTTATTCGGAGCTTTTGAAGGTCGGTCTTCGCTTGTCATTTCGGCTAAGTCCGCGGCTCAAAGAGAGGGCTTAACCGGGGCAGGATCGCCCGAACCAATCTTTCTTCGGCGTCAAAATGAATCTGCCTACGGACATTCTGCTTAAGGACCGCTATAACCCGCATTACCCATGCCGATTGAGGGGCAAGCAATCCTAGCCGGATCTGGGTCTCCGCCCTCATACAAAGTTGTTGGGACCTGATGAGTTTATAAATGATGACCACTAAAAGTTTGATGAAGACTTTTATCATGCGCCTCTTCCCATGGCTTATAACGGCCGCAGCGCTCTACATTGCATTTCACGATATCGACTTCGATCAGTTTGTCCATACTGCCCGGCACGCAGCTCCTGAGTTTCTGCTTATTGCGGTAGCCCTTACGGCGCTGTCGTATCTCCTGAGGGCTCGACGCTGGCAGCTGCTTTATCCAACACCTTCGCTTTCCTTTCACAATAGCTGGCGAGTTCTTACTCTTGGCTTCTTTATGAATAACATCTTACCGGCGCGTACTGGAGAGTTTGTACGTGCGCATATGGGAGCGCGTGTTACAGGTGATAAGAGGACTCTCGTGCTCGCCACGATCACCTGCGAACGGCTTGCAGATGGTCTCTGCCTAAGCCTCTTCTTTGTCCTCTTTGCTTTTTGGGCAAGTCCAGGCCCCGTTGGGTTCTCACTTCGAATCGTCTCTCTCGGATTTGCGGCTGTGACAGGTTTGATTGCGTTGGTTATTTGGGGACGCCGATGGTGTGACCCTATCGTTCTTTGGATTAAGCAAAAGTTTCCGTATCCGAGCGTCAATTACGCTCTGGATCGGGTAGATGTATTCCTGAATGGACTTCGACCGCTCTTTCGTCCCTCTCTCTGGCCAAAACTTGTCTTGTCGAGTGTGCTCGTCTGGTCTATCGAATCGTGTGTTTACTTTTTCACGGCGCGCGCCTTTCATCATACACTTTCGCTCGAAACCGTTATGCTCTTTATGGTGTCCGTGAACTTTTCCTCGCTGATTCCTTCGGCACCGGGAGGATTCGGCGTGATCGAGGCAATTGCAAGTACATGCTTGGTCTCGATCGGGATAGACCGAGAAGTTGCGCTTGCGATGGTGATTGCCCAACATCTCATTCAATACATTGTTGTTGGAGTCCCTGGGGTGTTCATAATGTTTTCATGGCAAAAGACTCTTGAAAAAGTCAGAAGACAGCTCGAGTTAGGCGAGTCCGAAACTGAAGTTCATTGAGGGGCATGATCGGCTCGGACTTTTCAACTCTGCTGCCTTGAGACGACGGGGTGAGTGGGGATAAGCTCGACTATAGGAGAAGCCGTTGACTTCTAAAAACCAACCGCTCGTACACGAACCGGAGAGTAAGGACTCGCGGGAAGCCACCCGAGCCCTCCTTTCGCGGTGGCTTGAACAACAGCAGCCGCTTGGAGAGAGTCCTGAAATCTCGGTCGTGATTCCAGCCTTCAATGAAGAATGGCGGCTCCCTCCAACCCTGATCGACGTTATCGACTTCTTCGACAATTCGGGCCGGACTTACGAGATTGTCGTTGTAGATGACGGGAGTAGAGATTCAACGAGTGCTGTCGTTAAAAAATTCTCTCGGGTTCGTTCTCAGGTGAGGCTTTTGAGAATCCCACGAAATTCAGGCAAGGGCTATGCAATTCGCTCTGGTGTCCAAAACGCAAAGGGTCACCAGATCCTCTTTGCGGACGCCGACGGTTCTACTCCAATTAGCGAATACAACCGCCTCGCAAAAGCATTGGAGAACTCCGAGATCGCTATCGGCTCCCGGGCTCTCCGTTCCGAAGAAGTCTCAGTAAGGACTTCTCTTCACAGAAGAGCGCTCGGAAGGGTGTTTAATTTGCTTGTCAATCAAATTCTTCTTCCAGACTTTAGAGACACACAGTGCGGTTTCAAACTTTTTCGAGCTCCGGTCGCTCGTTTCCTCTTTCATCTCCAGCAGTCTGATGGATTTAGTTTTGATTGTGAGATTCTCTATCTTGCCAAGAGAGCACAATTTTCCATAGCTGAAGTACCAGTGAACTGGGTGAATGTCCCAGGCTCAAAGGTAAATCTTGTATTGGACTCGATGAAAATGCTGCGTGATCTCTTTATCTTTCGAATGCGACACCGAAACATTTCGCATCGAGACTTTGAAACGTTCCTTGTGAGCGAGAATTTACCGCCCCAAGCCAATCAGGAAGCCGAACCTTAGGAGAGAAGCCTTTAGAGAAGCAGCATCGAGTCTGTCGGAGAGAGAACGCCTCCCTGATCGCTGTGCTTTGACTGAAAACGTCAGATAAATTCAGTTTTCAAAGGACAAGATCGCAAATTCTCTTCCTCTAAGCGGCTAATAGCACTGTGCTTTTCAAGCCCTCGCTCTATTTTACATTTTTAGTACAACCTCACGACGAGACCATGACATCTGGCGGGGCGATTTGTATCAAAACTCTAGTCTCTCGTTGTTAAGGTTTTTTCTTGCGGATTGAAGTTGGGTCCGCGGTTTATTTCGGTTCGTTTGGAGGTTTTTGTCATGGGTCAAAGCTCAGAGAAACAGGCTGATCTCGCTCTTATAAAGAAAATTCAAAAAGGTGACGATCTCGCGTTTATGGAGCTCGTTGAAAAATACGAGACAAAGGTTTTCCACCTCGCGATGCGATTCACTCGCAATCACGAAGACGCTGAAGAAGTTCTCCAGGATGTCTTCTCCACAATCCACAGAAAGCTTCATCTCTTTGAAGGAAAGTCCGCTTTCTCGAGCTGGCTGTACCGAATCGTTGTAAACGCAGCTTTCATGAAGTTGCGAAAACGCCGTCAACAACCGGCCGTGTCCTTAGAGGACCTCGCTCCTGCTCTGCGCCAGCAGTGTCTTGATGGCGAGTCGATAACAAACAATCAGACTGATGACTATACACTCAACCGCGAAATGCGAGAGATCCTTCGGGACGCGATTAACAGACTTCCTGACCAGTACAGAGATGTATTTGTTTTACGGGATGTGAATGGACTCTCAAACCAAGAAGTCAGCGAGATCCTCACGCTCTCAATCCCAGCCGTAAAATCACGCCTTCACCGGTCTCGCCTCATGCTCCGGAAGAAACTCCAGCGTTACTACGCCGAGTTTGTGGGGCCGCGAGCCTACGAACTCGCAAGCGAAGCTGCTGCAGCGCTCGCATAAGTTTTTTTACCCATCGAACCAACCGCGCCCTCAAAACCAGGGGGCGCGGTACCAAATTTCCCCCTTGTCAGATTCCCCTTACCTTGCCACATTAGCGATATTGTTCCTTTAGGATTGGCAGCAGGTTTTTTGGGCTGGGAAGCTCTCCCGGCCCATTTTTCATTCCCCGCAATTTCATCTTTATTCGAGTGACGTCCTCACTCTTTCTTCAGACTGAGGATGTCAGTACCTTTGTGATAGGAAGAAGTGCTGGTAGCGTCAGCTCCTTTGAGCTGTTCAATCAAGAGACTCATCTTCTTGACGTCAGATTTAATGTTTTCAAGCGCCTTAAGAAATTTTTCATCGGAAGAAGAAAGTTTTCCGAGCAGATGACAATTGAGAAGAATAGCCGAAAGAGGTTGGCCCAGCTCATGGGCAGCAGTCCCAGCCAACTGACCGATAGCGAGTTGTCGCTCCTGCTCGACAATTTTATTTTGCATTATTTGAAGCTCTTCGTTCTTTCGCTGCAGAACAAGATTCAGCTGCCTCACGCGGAGTTGCGCCCGGACTCGCGCCTGAAGCTCTCTGTACTCAAAAGGTTTTGTTACATAGTCGTCTGCTCCGCCCTCTAACGCAGACACTTTGTCTTTGAGAGAATCACGCGCCGTAAGCATGATAATCGGAATAAGCTGCCCCCCTTCCCTTTTCCGAATTTCGCGGCACACCTCATCTCCGGACATACCGGGCATCATCCAATCAAGAACCACGAGGTCCGGCTCTTCTGAATCCAAAAATGTAAGGGCTTCAATCCCAGACGAGGCCTCGCGCACTTCCAGCCCTAAAGCAGCCAATGTTCCAGCGACAATCGCTCTCGTATCGCCATCATCGTCTACGATGAGTACGGTCTGATGAAGATCACGAATTTGTTCCACTCGCCAAACCTCTCATTTCTCCAGCGCAGCACGCCCTCGGTGCAAATAGCGTTCTGGAGCTTACACGCCCGAACGCCTAACGCATAGACCGCATTATCCATCGGCGTAGTCTGCGACAGGACACTGCGACCCAGGGCGAGTTCTCGAGCGACCATGTAAGCTGAGATTGATAGCCCACGGAATCTCCCCATTCGGATCAGAGAAAGCCTGCCACCTTGAACTTTCGAAGATTTTGTTACTCAAGGCCACCTTTCATTCAAGATTCCAGGCAGTTACTCCGAGAAATCCTGTGAGAGGAAAAGTCGGAGAAACTGGCTGCAACAGAGTCAGCTGAGAAACAGAGAAATGATGTGGCAAAGAGGCTCTGTATTTTGTTAATGGACGAGAGAAGTCTCTTTCAAAAAAACCACTCAAACCATAGAGCGCAGCGCAGGATGAGAATCTGATATTTACCGAGAGAAGTAATTTTTTGATCGAGTTTCTTTCTCAAAGAGAGGAAGGAGTTGGTCGGTAGGCCTAAGTCCGTGCTACGGTTCGCTAGGTTTCCCCGACTCTCTGAAGTTTGGAAATAAAGAAGAGCGAATGAGTTTTGATACCGCTTACAGAAAGGCCTCGAGCACTCCTGTTCTTACGACCGCGGAACGCCGAAAGATCAGCATTCTCATTGTCGATTCTGATGCCAACGTCAGACAAACCATGAGGCAATCGCTCACAGGACTCGGCTTCGGTGCGGTTTCCGACGCTCCAGATCACGCGCTCGCTTTGACCAAGATCGAAGAACGGCCAATCTCACACATCATTTTTGAGGCGAGAAATTCCAAAATGCCAGCAAAGGAGTTTATGCGGAGGGTATTCGAACTGGATAGCGGAATAGTCGCACTCGCCTCATCCTACGAACCAACTGTGGATGATGTTTTTGACCTCCTCATAAATGGCGCCAGAGGCTACATCGTAAAACCGTTTAACACAGAGGGCCTTGACCAAAGTCTTGTGATGGCAACAAAAGGAGAGCCGATTTCGGAATCGGTTTTGAATGCGAAAAATCGAAACGAAGCTCTCGCGGCATTGATGATGGCTTCGCTTGATAAGCTCGCAACGATAATGCGGCAAGCGACGCATTTTGAAACTGCGCGCCGAGAACTCCCGATTAAGGCGAGTTCATTTCGACGGGCGGTGGATCTCGGATATACGTTCGCGAAGGGGGGCCCGCTCATGCTTCGCGAGACTCTTATTGAGCTCTGTATTGAACGGAGTCGGGGGCCTGCGACTCGCCTTGGTCGCTATCGAAAGCGATTAGAAAAGAGAAAAGGCAACAAGGAAGGACAGGAGCTTGAAGAAAGCGTCCTCGAGGACGAAGGCGAGAGCACGATTCCCGGCGATGACTGAGAACCCGAGGCTCTCGTCTATTCCGCAATCTTTAAATTTTTCCGAATTTCAGAAACGATGACGGGATCCATTTCGAGAAGGTTATAGAGAAAATTCCTCATTTCTTGATCATCTCCAAGCGCGTTGAGACGATGAAGGACTTTCTCGACAATCATTTCGATTGCTTGCTCAAGATTTGAGAACTGCTGTCCTCGGAGCTCCGCTACCGTTTCGCCCCATGCCTGAGCATATTCTGGCGATCCTCCCTCGTCACGCTGACTCTGAAGTTTGGAATACGGACCTGGGCGAAATGGCAAAACTTTCGCCGTATGCTGTGGGGTAAGAGATTTCGCTTTTGAGTTTGTCATATCATCCTCGCCTCAAAAATTCTTGAGGTTTTCCTCTATTGCAGGGTGAGCAGCAAGGGCTTTTGCGCCGAGAAGCTCCTTTCGGGAACGCTCAACCGCACTGCTTTCACCATAGTGTTCCTTCACAAAGACCGCAAAATTGTTCCGCACTCGAAAATTTTCAGGATCCTCCAGCAAAGCCCGCTGATAGAACGCCTCTGCAAGTTGAAGGTTTCCCGTGAGTTCGTAGAGCAGCGCCAAGTTTCCAATCGCCGCCACATACCTCTCATCTTGTTCGAACGCCTGAAAGAAAAGTTTCTCCGCTTTTGAAAAATTTCCGCGTAACAGTTCTATACACCCTAAACCATCGTAACTATTAGGGTTCTGCTCGATTTGAAGCGCTACTCGAAAAGCCGCTTCAGCCGCCTCAAGCTGCCGATCTCGAAGGAGGAGGGTTCCGTGGTCGATGAGTTCGAGCGAGGAGAGGTGCTCATCAGGACGAAACTCTTCGTACTGAGGAGTACAGCCAAGGAGGAAAACAAGAAGCGCAAATAAAACACAAGCCTTCATGCCGCCAAAGCCTCCTGATCAAACGAATAAGATGCGGGGATCACCTCTAAGCTCGACGGGAGCACCTCTTCGGTGAGTTCCTCATCTGCAAACACCTCCGCCTTCGCATGAGAGGCCAAAAGGAAGTCGTGAATCAATCTTCTCGCTTTCGAGGAACAAATGACTCCCCATCCCTTCCGTTCGTCTACGAGTTCCTCAAAACATCTTTCGAGTTCCTGAATAAGCTCAGGTGGAAGTGAGCCTCCGGTTCGCTCACACTCCGCAAACGTGAAATCGACCAAAGGATGGAGCCGTATAAAATCGATTTCCTTCCCTTTGACCATCGCACTGATGGTTCGTCTTAATCCCACTCGTACCTGCTCAAGAAGAGTTCTTGGCTCGGTAGAACTCACTCCAATTTCTGAGATCGACTGAAGGATCTGGTCGATGTTCACAAAGCTCACGTCTTCCTCCGCTAGAGCCCGAAGGAGGGTCGAAAGCTGAGTGACCGAAACAACCGTTGGAACTACTGAAGCAACGAGCTCGGGAGCCGTCCGTTCGAGATTATCGAGAAGCCTTCGGGTTGAGACATCATCGATGAACTCTTTCCTATTCGTCAGGACAAACAAAAGCACTTGTGCGAGAGAGTCCTGAAAAAACGTCTCCGTTTTCGCTGCATGATCGGGAGAAAACTCCATCACTTTTACTCCTCGAAAAAGGATCTCTACGGTTCGCCTCAGATCGGAGGAAATACGAAACTCTGGCGGCATGAGAAACAGGCCAGTTCTCGAATGGATTTCCGAGAGAAACCTATGAATTTCAGAAGAAACCACTTTTTTTGAGGGAAAGAGCGGAAGAGAATCCGTTGGAACGACGAATTCAAGAACTGGAGGGGTGCGCGGCTCGAATCGAGAGGGAGCCTCGTTTTCCTCAGAAGTTTGATTCAGTGAAGGAGAAAAAAACACGACGAAAAGAAAGGATCCCAACGAAAGGAAAAAATACCACGGTGTCCCCGGCACAAGAGCAAAGAGGAGGGACACGGTACCCGCAAGAAAGAGAGCAGGTTTAAGAGCCACAATCTGGTGGACCATCTCATCAGCAATTGAACCTGTTCCTTCACGAGTCACACGGGTAATGATCATTCCAGCAGCAAGAGAATTGAGAAGAGCGGGAACCTGAGAGAGAAGGCCGTCGCCCACGGTGAGGAGGGTAAATTGAGAGAGCGCATGAGAGACATCAAGCCCAAGGACAGCAACTCCAATTGCGAGACCACCCACAATATTGATGCAGGTAATAGCTATTCCAGCTATCGCATCGCCTTTGACAAACTTCATCGCTCCATCAAGGGCACCGTAGAATCGAGATTCAACCTGTAGATCCTCACGTTTCCGTCGCGCTGTTTCAAGATCAATCAATCCAGCCCGCATATCCGAGTCAATCGACATTTGCTTTCCCGGAAGTGCATCCAGGGTAAAGCGGGCGGAGACCTCAGCGACTCGCTCAGCTCCCTTCGCAATCACGATAAATTGGACAAAGGTAATGACACAGAAAACAACTACGCCAACAACGAGGTTGCCGTTCATGAGGAGCTCTCCAAAAGTTTCTATCATGGCTCCTGCATGTCCATTTCCGAGGATGAGCCGAGTAGTGGAGACATTCAAAGCAAGTCGATAGAGCGTGGCAAGGAGCAATATGGTCGGGAGGGCAGAGAGCTTTGTCGGCTCCTCCAGATAAAGGGCACTTCCGAGCAAAAGAAGCGCAAGCACGAGATTGCCAACGAGGAGAAAATCGACGACAAAGGAAGGGAGAGGGAGCAGCATACTCGAAAGGACGACTACCACTCCAACGGGTATGAGAATATTTCGAAGCATCACCCCCTCTCCATCCATTGTTTACTAAGCAGACCGAACGTTTCGAATGGCCGCCATCTTCGACTCATGGCGGGATTTTTCGATATTCGAGTAGAGACTCACCAACTGCAGCTGTTGTTGCATCTCGATCTGTTTGTTCAGGAGAGAGCTGTAGGTGGGGTCAAGACCAGAGAACTGCGTTACCCCCCCGAGGAGCGACCCTCCGATCCCTTCGAGGGCCTTCATAAATCCTGAGCGATTCTTCGGTTCCGGAATGAATTTATTTAATCCGGTGCTCGAGAGAAAGGTTCCTCCAGTTCGAAGCTGCGGAGTAAGTTGCGTTTTCATATCGAATTACCTCATGTGGATTTCATTCACTTATCTTTATCGAAGGATCGAAAAGAAAGTTTCTCTCTCGCATCGCGGATCCAGGACATCGGTTTCAGTTCGGGAAAATGGCTAACGAAAATATCCTGTGCCGAAGCGAGACCGAGCAATTCCATCTGTAAGCGAGAAGAAAGGATCATTTCAGCGCAATCATCGGACGGTAATAACAAGAGCATTCTCTCGGCGCTGCACCTCGACGGCAGAGAGCACTTCGCCATTTAACGTAAGTGCACCGACGATTTTCTCAGAAAGATCAACCGAAATTACGTCACCTGGCTTAAGGCGAAGAATCTGTGAGAACGTAAGTGGGAGTCCCCCAAGGGCAACTTCCAATGGTATTCGCTGCTCCTCCTCTGCAGAGACCTTTTCCGACACGACCACCTCCAATGTATTCTCAAAAATTCGAGCCCTTATGAAAATCTCGCCCAATGGCGACTTCAATCTCCCGTCCGACCAACCTCTTTTGTCCCTCGTAACAGAAACGATCAGGCGACATCGGGCTTCTTGACGCCGAAGAACAGTCTCGTTGCTCCATGCCCCCCGAAGCAGAACAAAGGAAAGTGGTATCGGCGGCCCTTGCATCTGGGCAAGACTGAAGCGATAGAGGGAGTCGATCTCCCCGTGCACTGTGGGCTTGATAGCCCTTATCACCATTTTCGATCTGTTCTGTTGCAATGACTCGACGACTCCTTCAACCAGGAGAGGGCGAAGTTCAGGAAAACAGATAAGCGCGACAGCGGTGCGTTCAGTTCCAACTTCGATCCATGGTCCTCGCATGAGATTGCCCGATGAAAGACTTTCGATCGCTTGAATCGGAACTCCGAGTTCATACAGAAGTCGGGTCACGAGGAGCTTCCGGGTTCCAAAGAAAGGCACAGTTTCTCCAAACGTATTAAAAGAGATGCTCTCCCGCTTCGTCGAAAGTGAATGGCGCATCCTTTCCCGTCGCAACTCCCACGAGATTCTCTCGGACTCAGCTCGTCTCATGAGAAGGCTGTTCTCCATCTCAACCGAAAGGGGAAGGCGTTTTATCGAGGAAAATGCGCCGTACGCTTCGAGGAGTTCGAGTGGAGTCTCTTCCCCTGTCATTGCTGACTCACTTTTTCAGAGTTGAATGTGATCCGAAAGCGTGGCTTCAATCCAACGTTTTGGAGTCGGCCCCTGATAGCGAAGAAGACTCCAGCCACAAGAAAGAGAAGAGCAAACGGGAAGAGAAGAAGCTCTCGTCCTCTCCAGGTTGAGAATCTCCCCAGTGACGAAACGTCATGAGCAAAGTTCGGCAGATCGATCTCTTCCTGAGATTGGCTCGTTAAAACGGACACCCCCTCTAGTGGCACTCCAGCGGCTCCAGCAATCAGTTCTCGTATGCTGTCGTTTGAAAGCGGCAAATCTCGAGAGGTAATAAGAAGAACACTTGCTGAAGCTGCACCATCACCTTCTCGGCTCACCCCAAAAAGTGGATCCCTTGGAGGGAGATTGAGGTGAACTCTTGCTTCGAGAACTCCATCAATCGCGGTGAGCGTCGCTTCAACTTCCCGACTCATCGCACGTTCGAAGCGAAATCGCTCCTCTTCGCGACTCACAAGAAACGATCGACTCTCAGAAGCGTCTCCGTGCGATCTCCGGAACAATCGAGAGCGCGAAAGAAATTGGATAGCAGCAGCCGAGTCAGATCGTGGTACAGCAATAGCCCAGGTAGAATCCGGTAACCTCACCTTTTCAGCTTCAAACTGACCAGAATGGAGCCGAGCAAGATACCGATTCGCGTCCTCTTCCGAGAGTTGATGAACAATCTGCTCCTTACATCCAGCGAGTATCAGCAGAACCAACACGAGAGTTATCCGTTTCATCAATCCCTCCCAAATCCTTCCTCAACAAGCAGTCGCTTGAGCTTTGCCAATGCCCTTGAATGAAGGCGAGAAACCCAGGACTTTGATAGTCCGCCCATCTCAAGGCCAATTTCGTCAAATGTTCGATCCCGAAAATAGTACAATGTGAGCACCTGCCGCTCTTTCTTGTTCAGGAGTGAGAGATTTGACTCAATTATTTCTTGGATTTGCTTACGGAGCAGCGACCCCTCCGGATCATCTGCTGAGCAAGCATGTTGACTGATCTCATTTTCGCTTTCGATCTGGCTGAGACGAAAGAGAAGGGCATTGCGTCCGACATACTCAAGCACTGTTGCGAGAGAATGGCTTTCGCCGACAAACGCTTGAAGGACAAGATCCTCTCGAATGCTTTCAACTCCTTCAAGGGCCTTTGCCATTCGGTGCGCCCGATGAGAGAGTGGAGCGTTTCTCCTTACGGAATCAATGACAGCACCCCGGATCCGTTGAAAAGCATACGTCTGAAAAGTGTTGGATCGACTCGGGTCATAACGCTCCCACGCCTCGAGAAGCCCTAAGTACCCGGCAGAGAGATATTCGTCGAAAGACTCAGGTGGCAGCTGATAACGAGCAACCAACTGAGACACGATCTTGTGAACCAATTTTGCGTTCTCTCTTACAACGCAATCTTCCGAAATTCGGGGCTGTGCCATAAATACGATCCTGGAGTCAGGAAATATCGATTTGCATTACTCTTGAGAGCCATTCGGGCAGAGAAAGAGAAAGTTTCCAGAAGATTGACTGGCTTTGAGAGTTTCTTCTCATCTTGCTCCCAACAAATCCGTGATCAGTTCTCAGTGGTCAGAATTCAGGAATGGGAACTGATTTCGGACCTCAGATCCGAAATTCGCACCAGAATAGCGAACAGTTCGGATTCAGATTAAAGTTATGGACTACAAGACCATCCCCCTGTAGCTGTTGCCGGAGCTGAGAGCCGGAAGCAGTTCCAAACAGCCGGCCTGCCGTCAGCGGACTGCTGGAAGCGTCCGGAGCGGGAGCAGGTCAAAGAGCAGAGGGCAATAAGCCTGGGACATAAACATTTATTGAGTTGGAAGAACAACAGTAAAGACTGAGCCCCTTCCAAGTTCGCTCGTTACAGAAATAGTACCTCGATGAAGTTCGACAATCTTCTTGCAAATAGCGAGACCGAGTCCTGTGCTTTGTTCGCCATGTAACGGCTTCGTTGAAGTGTCAGCGAACGCTTGAAAGATCTTTTCTTGGGCTTGCAGTGGGATTCCGACTCCTTCATCTTGAACTTCAAGAATCGTCTTATCCCCGTGTATTTTGGCTCGAACAGTAATAGTCGTATCTGCTTCTGAAAATTTAAAGGCATTCGACAAGAGGTTTTGAAGAACCTGTTCGATCCGAACTGGGTCAAAGACTCCTTCTATTTCAGGATTTTCGACCTCAAGTGTGAGAGCAATACGCTGCCTCTGAGCAACGTCCCGGTTCTCTTCGACTATCGTGTGAAGGTATTGAGCAAGCCGGACTCGGGTAGGATTCAGCACCAAGCGACCTGACTGTATCTTGGTCATATTCAGGAGATCGTTCAGAAGTTGGAGCATCGTCTCCGATGAACGCAGGATAATATTCATAAACTTTTTCTGTCGTTCTTCGTCAAGGCCCCCACCGGCCAAGAGTTCTGCCGACAGAATAATCTTATGAAGTGGAGATCTCAGATCATGCGCCGCAATCCCCAAAAACTCAGATCGCTGCCTATCGAGATCAAGCAATCGCTCGTTCATCGCCTCAACTTCTTCCTCTCGCTGGTTAATGCTTGTCACATCTCGAATGAACGCTATCCAAACCGAAGGAGAGACAAGAATCTGAGTAAGAACTAATGAAAGCGCGCGACCATCTACCTCACAGTTATCCAACTTAAGATTAATCTTTCTCGAAAAAAGGCTAAGTTCAGCACACAAACGATCGGGTACTAATTCCGATAAGGAAGAAGCGCTTTTCGTTTGATGAAACAGCAGCTTTGCTGCTGTATTCAATGACATTACTTTGTATGATTCATCGAAGATGAGGACAGCGTCCGGAAATGGCTCGAAAAGAACAGCGAGATT
This sequence comes from Bdellovibrionales bacterium, assembly GCA_020434565.1. Taxonomy (GTDB): domain Bacteria; phylum Bdellovibrionota_C; class UBA2361; order UBA2361; family RFPC01; genus JAGRAO01. The sequence continues at coordinate 3,974 of JAGRAO010000009.1, read as the reverse complement.
CGATAGCGGCAAGGGTTGATTCATTGTTAATTCTAGTGCTTGACTTTGCGACCTTCAAGACTTTCTCAAAGAGACCACCCTGGAGAATATCGGTCTCGTAAAGGATTCATCAAGAGGAGAAACACCGTGAAGAGATTCATTCTCTTTGATATTGATGGGACTCTGCTTCGAACTCGAGGGGCTGGCTCCCACGCGTTTACCCGAGCTCTTGCCGATGTTCTTCCCGGCGCATCGCTTCCAGCGAGTTTTAGCCCGCATGGAAGGACTGATCCTGACATATTTCGTGAGATCGGTGAGCATATTTACTCTCGTCCAGCAACTGATCGCGAACTCACCACGCTTGCTGACAGATATATTCATCATTTCCAGACAACCTTGGCCGAAGCCAAAAATTTCGAAGTTTTTCCGGGCATAGAGAAACTCGTTAAGGAACTTCATGCGGACGAAAAAGTAGCCCTTGGAATTGAGACTGGAAACCTTGAGATCACTGCTCGACTCAAGCTCAAAAGAGGGGCGCTTGACCACTTCTTTTCTTTTGGTGGATTTGGGTCTGACGCGCCCGATCGATCCGAAATAGTGAGAATTGCTCTTGAGCGAGGACTCAATCTCGTTGGTGGGAAAACACAAGGGAGGCTTTCGCCGATAATCATAGGAGATTCGATTCAGGATATGAAAGCAGCAAAGTCAAACGGAGCTTTTGCAGTCGGAGTTCTTACGGGAGGAGCAGATCAAGGCGCACTTAAGAAAGCTGGTGCAGATAAAGTTTTTACCGATTTCTCATCTAGCTCAGAGTTCCTGGAGTTGCTTTTGGAACTCGTCGTATAAGCAGTTTGATGCGGCCGGCTACAGTCGGCGAGACGAACGTTTGCTTAAGGAGCCTGGAATGGACGCGCTGGCCACCTCCGGACTCGTGCTGCATTGAGCTTTTCGGAAGAATTGGTCGGAATGAGCCAACCTCTAATAGTTCTTGAAGTCAAACCCTTCTTCTTTATGCGAGGCTTGATACTTTAACCAAAGCTCCTCACACCGATCTTTTTTAGCGGAGTTGTCATAAGTCGTTCCTCCTCCAAAATCCTCCTTTTCCGAAGAAGCTGGAGGAGCTTGATTCCCTCCCCGCCTGAAGGGAGCTTGGTCGTCTAAACTACGTTTCCCAAGGGAAAGTTTAATTGCATTGACATTGCCTGCTGCGTGAGCATCACTTTCAGAAATACCTTCGCCGTGCTTTTTATTAAAACTCCCGGTAAACCACCTCTCAGTTGCCATACAGTAGCTCGTGGCGTTATGAGTGAAGAGAGCCTCTAGTGAAGGAGTCGCCACAATAACTGCTAAGGCGGTAATGAGGATATACTCAACCGTGCTCACTCCTGCTGATTTTCTCTCTCGAGTCGCCATTTAAACTCCCGAAGCACTTACCGCAACACCGTCGGCTTCAAGTCCCCACAGATCCTCGGTGCCTCCGAAGCGTTGCCAGAGGTCTTCGCACGAATATCTCTTAGCCGAGTTCATGTAGTTTAGCTCTCCATCTGGACAACTGCCTGGCCGATCTTGACAGTTCTTTGCCTTACTCGGATCTAATGGCGAGACAATGGCTTGAGAATTCGAACGGTGACCACTCTTTAGCATCGGTCCGATCTCTATCCCTTCAAAATCCGGATTCGGATTGCTCGGAGCAACCAGCTCACCACCGTAGCGGTATTCTTCCTTGAGTGAACCGTCGTACCAAGAAAGGTCAGATCGACAGAGCGATACCCCGCTGAGTTCACCAAGATGTTGAAGAGATGGGGTAACAAGAAGCGCTACGAAGGAGAGAACAAAAACGTACTCTGAGAGCGAAGCTCCAACCTCCGAGCGAAAGAAGTGAACAAATCGATTGAAGGACATATGACTTCCCTCTTCCTCCAGATAAAACGTCGCCCCCACATAACAAAGGTCGGTTAAAATCCAAAGAAAGTGAGAAATGGCGCCTCGTCATTCAGCGAGCGAGCGGAATTCCGGATATTGCATAGTCAGGCCTCAAAGGATTTCCTGAACAGACTAAGAAAAGTTTGTATGAAATGTTGAGCGCGAGGACTTGTAGAGCGTAGAAGGCTACGCTGCAACTCCTCCAGATCCTCTGATCCACCGGATACACCTGCTGAGGAATGAGATCGGCTGCTTGACGTCTTCGACCGAGGGCCCAGAGAGATCAAGCTTTCCGGCCTTTTCGAGATCTTTCAGCCATATCGCTATCCGCTTTTGAAAACTGCTCGGATCTTTTCCAAGCATCACAGGATGGGGCGCTCCCTCAAAGAGAACCAACTCCTTGTCAAGCGAGGACAGTCTCGCAAAGAGTTTCTCGCTGGTCTTTTGCTTGATGTATTGATCTTCACTTCCTTGGATTAAAAGCACCGGGCACTCGATATTCTCGAGACTCTTGTGCGCTCGATTCTGCAAACGCATAAGAGAGACAAGAGCTGACAAAGGAATCCGGTCAAAACGTGGACTCTTGAGGTACGCTTCGGTGTATCCGTCTCCCTCTGTTTTGCTGCCAAGTCGAACATGAATTTTCTGAGTCAATCGGTTGAGGCTCGGAATGATCCTGTCAAGTTTCTCAACGAGTCGAAGCAAAGAGCTGTGTAAACCATTTCTGATCCTCATCGGTGTACCGACAAGTACGAGCGCACCAAAGAGTTCGGGTCTTTGAGAGACGGCTTCAAGTACTGCCAGTGCACTCGTTGAGAATCCAAAGAAAATGATTTTCTTTCCGCCAGCAGCCAATCGCTCTGCATTATCAAGTATATCTGCTACCCAATCTTGAAACCCGACCTTTGAAAGAGACTCAAAGGTCCCGTCGTGTCCGGCGAGACTATGGACCTCGGCACGGTTTCCCCATTCGCGGTGAAGAAGCTCTGCGGTTTCGCGCCACGGGAAGCCAGTTCCCCCCAAACCTCCAAAGAATAAAAGTGCGGGTTGATCGATCCCACCGGGAATAATGAAAGGAGCCGCCATCGATTGAAAGTCATGTTCCTGACCGGCCGCATCTCGCTCCTGCTTATGATCGATAGACTTGGAAGCCAGATCTGCAGTAGTCGCAGAAAACTCTGCGAGGTCAGCTCGACAATAGTCGACTTGAGGGTTTTGTTCCTGTCGTCCCGGGGGAAGTGGGATTGAGCTCGCGACGAAGAATTGCGGTTGGACCGAGTCCCTTAGCGCACTCGGTTGTCGGGGCGGGCCAAACCTCATAGAAAACTCTGATAAAACTATCCATACCACGCAGACGGATTCTGCCCGTCTGTGGGAGATATCTTTTGAGATACGGCACCAGAGCGATCGGTTCGCGATACACATAAAAGCCGAAAAATCCTTACACAAACCTTAAAAAAGTGGATCCCAAGCGAGGGAAAGAGCATCAGTCGGAGCTCCTTTGACTCAAAGGCCCTCTATGAGAAACTCCAAACACACTTCTCACTCTCCCGATACCGTTTTCTCACTGGCCGAGTTTCTCCCTCGGCCCTACCGTATTAATAAGGAAGAGAGGGCAATGACTCCAAAGCGAATTCTCATCACGACGGATACTTTCGAACCTTCAATAAACGGGGTATCGAGGTCGCTTCGGGAGATTCGAGAAGCGCTGACGACAATTGGACATACTGTTGAACTCGTTACCCCGACTGCAACGGTACCAAATTTTTTCTATCCAGATCTCCCAATCTCACTCCCACGGCCGATCTCGCTCCTGAAACAGATACGGGCCTTTAGACCCGACCACATCCATATTGCGACTGAGGGTCCTCTCGGTGTGCAGGTCAGAAATTACTGCCTCCGAAATCGACTACGATTTACGACCTCGTTTCACACCCTTTGGCCTGCATACTTTCAGCGCTTCCTGAGATTGCCACAGAGACTCACATGGAAAGGACTTCGCTGGTTCCACGATCCTGCTGCTCGAATCATGACCCGTTCTCTCTCGATGGCGAGAAAGCTCAAGCGAAAGG
>JAGRAO010000098.1 GCA_020434565.1 Bdellovibrionales bacterium | reverse complement strand
TTGAATACCTCTGCGAGGATCGTGGGAGAGGTAGGGGAGAAGGGCGTACCCTCTACAGGGATCTCAAGGATTCTGGAAACTATTTTGTTGTCATTCCAATCGGAGATGCGGATTTAACCTCGAAAGCACGGGAGCTCGAAAAAGAGCATCCTTCCTATTTTTCTGCAGCGAATAAGCGAGCTGATCTTCCTCCCTTGGTTGATCATATCGAAGAAGATTCTCGTTGGTTCAGTGTTGCGAGTTTAGCAGTTCATGCCCTCGGTGCCGGATACCGGAGACTTGATCTTCAGCTATTCGACTTATCGCTTCTCTCTGATAAACTCGGTCCTGTACCCGATAAATTTAAACTTGTTAAGAGTGCCGCTCAAGAGCCAATGCTCTTTCAATTGGTTCAACTGCGGGAGAACCCCGGTGCGATGAACGAGGCGATCCGTAACTCGTTGCGCCAAATCGTTGGAAGTCTCTGGGGCTCAAAATCGCTTGATCAACCGAATGTAACTGGTGCCATTCTCGAGAAGGTGGCTTCTGTTCCGCTGCCTACTGAAATCCAGGATTTCTTTCGCTCTCCTTACGGATTGTTGCAGATGCCAAATCTAGTTCTTGCTCGGTTGCGAGAGCTTTGCGTACCAAGGGGAGGAGCGAGAGGGTCGAAAACTCCCCGGGAACTTGCTGAAACTTATAATGCTCTGGTGCGTACCCTTGCTAAAGAATCTGGGGGCCGTCTATCTGAAGCGGACACGCTGGCGCTTTTTGTCGATTCTTCGCCCTATACCGATCAGTGGAGATAGATATGATGCCTCTCTCGTCGGGACATGACACCTCGCCTGAGGGTGGCGATCTCAGTTCAGAGGCTATCTCATTTTCAGGACTTGAAAGGAATGACGCGTATGATCTCGCAAATTCATTCATCGTCTCTCAACTCGAAAGGCTACAGCTGCCGGGAATAACCCCTGGGATAAGTGCAGCCATACTGTTGTACGGATTTGTTGACCACACCTCTCTCTATGTTGGAGGCAATCGCCTCCGAGCGGACAATTGGATCGAAGCAGTCTACAAGAATGTCGAGCGAGAGGGAATCGGGATTGAAAACGTCCGAGATTTTTTTAAGGAAGAGTGCCTCGCATTGCAAGAAGTTGGTTTTATTATCGAGAAAGGAGGAGTCAGTCTCAAGCCTCATGCGAGATTTGAAGACGGCTCTCTTCAACGGGAGATCCTCTTAAGAATTGAGAGACTCCATAAAACCTATGCGCTCGCTGCAGAAAAAGATTCAGGTGGGAGTGCAGTTGAGACTCGCGAAACCGACACTCGACAAGAAACCGAGCAAGGTGGTCTTTCCGAAGCCGCTCCGTCGGCGAATCGCCCTTCAGAGGCAAAGAAGATCTCAAAGGTCGTCAGGGACCTTCACCGCTCTGTTCCGCCTTGTCTCGAGGCGCTCACGAAGTTGGGTCGGCAGTACAATCAATTGGCATTGTTTACCGAAGCAGTGGACCAGTTTGATCAATGGTGCCGGAGCAAAGAATTGCCCACGAATGAAAAGGCGCTCGCTTGGGTCGAGTCAGTCGAAGAGACTCTTCGTCGGGCTGTGACTGAGCAGACATCAGAGTTGGCACAGAAGCTTAGACGAGGTGGGGATGAGTGGGCGACGGTGACAAATCAAGCTGCTGCTGGAAGAAATCCCGCTTCGATTCGGGGATTCTATTCCGCATTTTCTGATTCGAGACAGAACGCTATTAGGCGAGATGCATTTACAAAGTGGTGGCGCAACCACGTCCAGCTTGAGGAAGAAGACTGGTTCAAAACTTTCAAGGTGATCGGAAATGGATGTGCTAGAGTGGATCAACAGCTTTCCCGGGCTGCTCAGCTTGGTATGATAACCGATGAACAGTGGAAAGTTGTTCACGAGGCCTTTGGTGAGATAAAGAAGGCTTTTGGTGGAGATCCCGAGGGAGACGCAAAGAGAGTCACTCTCTCTGAAGCGGTACAGGTTTTTTCAGAGGATGGTTCCAAGATTTCTGACGTGTTTTTGAGAGCAGCGCACGAGCTTTCCAAGTGTAAGGAGCTCATCGACGCTCGATGGGAAAATGAATAGATCGGTTGAAACACTCTTTAGGGGAAGCATCGATCGTTCTTTGAGATGAGTCGGCGAGTAGAAGAGGGAAATTCAGTTGCCCGAGAGAATTTCGGAGCGTGTAGATTTCATGGATGCGCTTTCGCGAAACTCTCTCGGGTGACCGAGGTGTTCTCGGTTTTCAAGAGGAATGAAGAATCCATCCTCAAGTGGTTTTCCTGTGTGAAACGGAGTGTCGTCCATGATATCCGGAATGTCCGGAGCTGGATCGCCGATCCAGCATGGAGGAGGTCCACCGGCTCTCTCAGAAAGGAGTTTCGCCTTGAGCGAACCTATCAGTGCTCGCTGCCTTGTGCTGCGAGACGGAAGAGAGCCCTATCTGGCACCTCTCTTCTTTCGTCCAGTGAATGGCTCAGAGGATCAGTGGGAATTCGCCTATCGCCCCGCAGCGTATGCGGAGGAGATGGAGCGAACCGATCCCGTGTTCGATCCGCATGTGTTCATCAACTGGTGCGTCAAAGTTGTTGGTCATCCTCTGGCGGCTATCGTTGCACCCCAGTGCAGCGTTCCCCCACTTGAGGTGATCAAGGGCAATCGCGGATTCGGTCGACGTGCGCAGCAAATGCATGCGGCGGTGGCTGAATTCGAGGTCGGGTACAAGGAGAGGTTCGGTTCGCCGACTTCTTCTGAGCCTGTTCTGCTGTTCGAGACGAAAAGTGAGCAGTTCGAAGTCGATGGTGTCGTTGTTCAATGGAACGGCGTGCACGTCAAGATCGATTCATCGGTCATGACCTTTGAAACCGCTGCCAAGATTGCGGCGCGAGTCCTCTCCAGCACTTTTGCTGAGGGGTACGATCGTCGCTACTTCGTCCACTTTCTCGTCACGGATCAGTCTTCGCAACTCCAAACAAGAAAGGAAGCACGTCCAATGCCAACCGTAGCGACGGCGCGCCAAAACGGATTGCCGCCGACCCCAGTCGTTTCGTCGGCCGAGAGGAACGAGCCAGATCTCTCGCTCATTCTCTCTCACCTGGTGGATCTGCAGGAGGCCCTAACGGGACTCCCTGGCCACCTTCGTACACCAACGACCCTATCAGCGGTCGAGGCGGTGTTGCCCTTACTTCGACGGGAGCTCGAAGGGAAAGGAATTCAGCCGGAGAGGGAACTCTCAGCTGATCGGTTCCTTCGTGCCGCTGTTGAAGATCTTGAGAGTCGGACCGCAGCGGCTCGAGAAGAGCTGCTCGGTCTGAACGAAGCTCGAATCGAAGAGATTCGAGCTGCCGAGGCCGCAATTCGGCAGGAGCGTGAGGCCCTCCAAGCTGAGATGGCGGAGTGGAAAGGCGAGTTCGATCGCTTGGCGCCACTTCTCGAGCGTGCTTCAGAGCTCGAGAGGTTGCAGAACCGGGCGCTCTTGGCACTCGAGACTCTCAACCAGGCCAAGAAGATTGTGACTAATGTGAATTGGGCTGCAATCGAAGAGCTCGCTGGCCAAAAGTGTGATGCGGGATTGGCTCCGACGAAGGTCTCAACGGAAGCGGCGACCGGCAGAGCCGTCTCCTCGCCTCCGCCTGCAACCAATGCGAGTGCACCCCCGAGTGCGCCACCACCGAAACCTGCCCCGGTCAAATCGACCTGGACAGCGACTCGAAGGGGAAGCAACAAGTAGGACGTCGTCCTGCTTCTCCCTTTGGTGCGCGGGTGAGACAAGTACACAACTTGTTTTTCCGTAAGGTTCACGATTCACCTCGTGTCACCCCGCATATTCGTCATGCGATTGTCGTTCGATTCGAGTTTGAGTGTTTTCTCTCTCATCGGACACAATGTTAGGAAAGGCACTTCAGAGGAAGTGTTCCAAAAGCAGTACGGAGTTTATCATGGGGCACATAAAGAGTGTAGCGGGCGGGAGAGCTGGCTCAACTGATAGGGTCGCTCTTGGGGCTATACCTCACTTGGCGTTCGATCTTGTCGGACCGCAAGCAGAGTTTGTCGCTGAATTAAACAGCTATTTTCGAACTCAAATTACGAAGGGTACCTGCTCAATGGAACAGGCCTTGGGTGCGGTAGGTGCCGGGCTCGCGTACGTTCAGGGGCGGTGGAATAGTTTCGGGAGCGAATATTTCATCAACAATATGCCGTTCGGTGAGGAGAAAAGTCGGCAATTCGCGCAAAGGGTTCTTCATCGGTGTGTCGCTGAAAATCGAGAAGAACATGTCGAGAAATTTCTCTCAGACCACCCGCAACATCTGCGAGGCTCCAAGGCAGAGGTTCGAGCTGCACTTGAACGATTTTTTGCCTTTTATGACGAACAAGTCGCACCGAATTTCTCAGTCAAAAAACCTTCACTTGCTGACGTGTCGGTTGCTCGTTCAGAACAGCGCGAGCTCTCCAACCCTTCAAATGGAAGCCCTAGTTTTGAAGATCGTATTACGCGTTCAGTTGATGTCTCAGTTGCAACTGATCTCTACGCAAGGTGGATGGAACATATTGAAGAATTGGCCAGCTCAAGCGATTCTCACGTCCAGACCCTTTCGCGAATAGTCGGAGTTGTACGAGAACTTCATGAGTTTGCAACACAGCAGGCCCGATTCAATGGAGTTCCAGAGGAAGCTCTCGGCAAAGCGGTTGAGGAGCTCCTTCTCGCTCGGCCCGAGGCAACTCTTGTGGGGTATCTGGGGCCGTACCGCGAGTCTGAAGCGGGCATTAATTTTAACGTGCGGAATCAGTCCTTGCTCACTGATTTCTACGGATGGGCGAAGGAAAATAACCTGCTTCGCACAGCGTGGAATCCCAGAGTAGATTCGCTGCTTATACCTCTCGATACGCCGGTCGGAGACTGGTATTACGAGTATTGGGAGTGGATGACCCAGGTGGTTGAGGCGACAGAAGAGGGAAGGTTGACGCGATCACCGTCATCTTCTGCCGAGAGAGCAATTGAGAGCGGCAGACTCATTCGTGAGTATATCAATCAGACACTACAAGAACTTCAAGCAAATGGGGCAAATATAGAAGCCGGATGTGTTCTTGAACGCCTTCTCGATAATCCTCGCGAGAGAATCCTCGCTTTCTTGAACAGCAAGTTTGACGCAGGAGAAACGCCCTACTTTGCTGCTTGGAGTAACCTCAATCAAACACTCTATCTCTTTTTTCATGACTCGGGACTTTCGGACTACGACCCTCGGGTAGAGCTCTTTATCCCTCCTGACACACAGGTTTCTCACCCAGTTGTGAAGTGGTGGGGTGAGCAGATAGCAGTTTCTGCCTTTGGCGGAGAAGATGAGCGCGCGCGACTCGATACCCGAGCGGGGATTGTTCGAGCAAAGACGCTGAAGCGATTTCTAGATTTTGCTTGCGATCAGTTTCGCACAGACGGGCAAAGCCCCCCGATGAGTGATCTCCAAGATCTTCTCGATAGCAGCGCTAAAGAGCTTCTCGATATGTTCTTAGAGCAGCTCGAAAAAGAAGAACCCACCCGAACTGTTTGGCAAGCGCGTTCGATGCTCGAGAAGGATCTCCTGCCCGGTGCCTTTGAGGCGGGGATAATTTCGTTTGATATCGAGAAAGAAAACTTCTGTGCTCGGTATGTCGGACCCGCGAATTCTTCGGTCTATCGACGGTATCAGGACACCCAGTTTGCTTTTGCGACCTCTGAGGAAGATCCCGTCTCGATGAGTGTTGTAGCGGCGCGGCTGAATGGATTGGCCGATTTTTACAGATTTGTTGTCGAACAGGAGGGAGCTGATTCCACTCAAAGCGCTGATGAGATTTTCCTCTCAGCCGTTCACCATGGGAAAGATGCCCTCGTGGAGCGGTACGTTTCTCATTCTCGTGGAACCGAAAGAGAGGGGGCCGTTATGAAGCTCTACCGCCGAGCAATTCTTCACGACTTCCTCCCTTGGATTGAAGGAGGGCTGCCTGAGGCGACTGTTTCAAGAAGAAAGCAGGTTTGCGACTTTAAGCTCCCTGAAAGGAGTTTTGATTTTGTTACGAGGGCTGATCGAGAACAGCTGTTTGCGGAGACTCGGGAGAGGATTGATACTGAAGAGCAAGAGGAGAATGCACCGAGGGTTCCCGACAACTCGATTGTTGCTTCGGAATCAAGAGTTCCTGCTGATATTGATCTGGCAGGTGAACCACAAGCTCAACGAGATGCAGTTTCTCGAAGGCCTGAACAAGACCTCCGAAGTGAGTTTCTCAAGGCACGTGATTCGGCGCTTAAACTTTGCAACGAGCAGTTGAGGGTGAATCTTGAGGCGCTCGTATCGCTTCGGGAAGAGGACCTCTTTCTTACCGAAAATGGACGGGGCGCTGTTCTCTTTCACCGCAGCGACGGTTCACTTGGAGCGGTGCGACTTGAGGCTGGTCACGTTGAACAATTACGAGCGTATCAAGAAATTCGAAAACAGAACTTTGGAGAGCAACTCTCTGGTTCGCCTCTTTTCCCTTCAAAAGTAGAAAAGAAGGGTGAAATCTTGCCTATGAGCCTCATCGAGCTCGTCTCAATTATTGGATAGAAAAAAGCGCAATAAAGGAGGAGAGGGTCGTGACACAACAAACCTTCTCCTAAGAATTAATGCGACCAGTGTGTTCTCACACACTGGCCACGGGCGAGTTCGCCGCAAGCAGGGTGTAATCCCTACTTCCTTTTGGCTTTCGAGGGCCGAGGGAGCCTGGGAGCGTGAGCGCGCTTGCTTCCAGCGAGCGCGTAGTAGCTTCCGAGCATGTTCGGCGCAGTGCATGCCAAGATGTCCCTGGGAGTCAGGTCTTGCGGCTTGACCCCCACTTCGGTGGTGAAGTTGAGAACACCAGCCAGAGCGTCTGCCGCGATGAACGCGAGCAGATTCTTAATGGCTTGAGCGTTCTTGGCTGCTGCCAGGAGTTCCGCGTACTTGGGGTGTTCCCGGTTGAGCACGAGGATACTGCCACGAAGCTCGATTCGAGCACCTCTCAGATCACTCCCGTTGGTCCAGGCGACCTCAAGTCCGCGGGTGAGCCTGGTCGTCGAGGACGAAGCTCCACCGCCACCTGACGAACCGCCACCACTCCGAGACCGCCGCGGGCGATTTCCGGGAAGCGAGATCGGCCTTCCAGCAGGAAGACCGACGCCACTCCTGGTAACGCCTTGGCGATCACGCAGGACGAGGTTGAGGATCTCGATCACTTGGTCCGAGAAGTCCTCAGCGACCACGGTCTGGGCCTTGATCTGCTCTTGGAACTCAATGAGCTCCTCGGGCATGTTCTCGAGCCACTCTTTGACCGCGAGGTCCTCATTCCAGCCGACGAAGTTCGTTCGATCGGCCAGCGGTTTGATGCCGCGCCCCTTGGCGACGACAACGAGGATTACTCGAGGGGTGCCAAACGATACCCCGTAGGCTCCGAGCCTGTGCCCAGCACCACGGTGCATCGCTCGCGAGTAGTAGACGATTCCGTTCCACCCCACATAGAACGACTCGGGGGCGAACGTCCACGTCACAGAACGGGTGAGTTCCTCTTCGGGCTTCTTGATGCCCCAGTAGACAGTTGCGTGTCGACCATCCACAACGCCAAACTGCCCCTCTTCGCAGATCGCCTGGAGACTTCCGATGAGTCCCTTGACGTTCTCTTCGTAGAGGTGCTCTCCGCGCCGCTGCCACACCGTTACCGGGAGCTTTGGCTCGAGCATGATGTTGTTGAGGAACTTGAGGATCTCGTTCCGGTTGAAGGGGATTCCGTGCACGACCACCATCGTTCCCTGGCCGACTTCGGCGAGGTCCTTCGGAGGTCGGCACTCGATCACGGTCTTGCCGTTTGATTGGATCAGCGGGCCGAATCCGTTTTGGTTTTCGCCCCACACCATCTTGTGGCACTTGCCGTGCTTGAGGGAGTAGTAGGTCACTCCCTCTCGAGAATACGCCAACGCACAGAGCTTGGGCCCCATGCCCAGGTTGCCTTCGCCACCACGGGCTTTGGCACCTGAGCCAAAGTTTGCAAGATACTGCTCCATCTCCGAAGCAGACATCCCGGAACCGTTGTCAAGTACCACGGTGCGATCGTGTTCGTCGGGGAAGATATCGACCTTCCCACCGGCCTCCGTGCCGTTTCGCCGCAGCTCCTCGATCAGCCGAAGCGGCGATTGGCCGTCGAGCGTCTGGAACCAGGCGATGGGATCTCTGATCCCAAAAGCCATGCCCTCGGTTCGAGAGAGGGCTGTCGCGGTTACCATCGGTAACCTCCTTTCTGCATCACTGCTGATCGGACGAAAGTGAGAGAGACAACAGGGCCTAAACGAGCGTTTAGGCAAAACCCTTTTGTCACGACCACCTCACGGCTGAGGCGAGTTGATTGCTTCAGCCGTGAGCGATCGAAAAGTTCTACCCAAAATCAAAGATAGAGAAGAGCACGGGCTCACGAACTCCAAGAACGGAGGCGCAATAACCCAGATCTTAACAGTGTAGGAGCGAATAGAGGGTTAAGCAAAATCAAAGCCGAGAAAAAGGACGTCGGCGGGAGAGTGCAGGCTCGGCCCGCAACTTATTGGAAGGATTGCTTCTCTTGTTCGAGAGATTTCCGGATTGCCCGTTCGGGGAACTCAGTACTTTTTTAAGGCCGATAGCTTTTTGAGTAGCTCCCGATAACCCGCTAAAATTGGCGGGTTTTCTCTTCTTCTTGAAGAACCTGTTCACTTTCATTTGCTCGATTATATGGGTAGCCCGTTTGGGTTTGCGCTGCCGTGGGGAGTTCTCTGCCCAAGGCAGCGTAGCCAAGACATCACACAAAGGTTTCTCTCAGGAGGATTTCTCAATGACAAAACTTCTCGCCAAAGGCGGAGTTGTCGGAATCGTTCGTGACAACGGACGACTCTGGATCGTTCCACAACAGAATCTCAAGAGTCGAGACATGGAGGTCCCGTTTGAGTCGTGGAGCAATCTCGTCGCGCTCTGCACGGATTGCTTCCGCTCGAACGAGCTCAAAGAGGATCGTGCTTCTGTGTTTGGAAGTGGCGACTTCTCGACTTTCTCGGATGGTTACGAGTGGATGCCTGAGTTCGGGGAGAACCCTGACCCGGCCTACCACGATGTGCGCTGGTCCCAACGGATGGCGCTGTACTTCGGAGACGACGAGCCGAATCCTACCGGGTTCCGGTACAAGAAGATGGCATTCGGGGAGGCGTCAATCGAGGTCGATGGCGATCTCGTATTCGCCCGCTTCGCAGCGAACGGAATGTCGCCCGAGGAGCTCTTCGCACTTTGTTCGTTTGTTCTCAGCCATCGGCGCACCAACGAAGGTGTGCGTATCACTCGCTGGAACGCGGATGTTGGGGAGGACGAAGAGATTAGTCCTTCGTTTTCTCCGTTCCTCTTCTTCGTGCTCAAGCAGCTCTTCGGAGCGGATGTTTCCGTCGAAGAGGGAGAATCGGAGTCCGTCGCAGCTCCTGCCGCGGCGAGCTCCTCGGCGGAAACTGGCACGACTCCTGCGCCCGAAGTTCACGAGAGTACCCCGGCAGCTTCCGGCTGGACTCCCGAGGGCTCACGAGCAGGAGCCGAGGAGATCTTGAAGAGGCATGGCCTTTGAAAGATCCCGGTCTACACCGAGACTTCACCGGCAGAGTGCTGTGGTTATCCAACACGGTTGCTTCAATCGATGTCTGGAGCTACGCGCCTGCCATTTTTGAAAAACTGTCTATTCGGCGAGGCCAGCCCCGTGGGCATCGCCAAACTCAGTCGCGAGCGACTCGAGAACAAGTCCGCGCTCAGTGGCATTTTTCTGCAAGACTCCAAACGCTTCTCGGGCAGTGTGCCCTTCATTGACTGTGTAACCAAAGAGAAGCGCGAGCTCTCGCGCATCGCTCGCAGCGGTAGACGGAAGAACAAAGGTAACGTTTCCCCGCCGCGTGCCAAAGGTCGGATCAAATTTCGGCAGGTACACCAAACGCACCTCGATGTGGGTGGCTTCTTCTGGAGAGAGTGGTTCTCTCCCGTCTGCGGTTTGCCAATTGATTGCGCCATTGCAATTTATTCCTGGAAGAGCTGCAAATTGTTGTCGGTGGTATACCGTCGCGGTGGCTTCTCCGGGTTGCTCTTTATGAAGAAAACAGTGCGACTCAATAAATCCATCCGGGAGTCTCTGAAAGTGAGCTCGAAGTTCACTCTGTTTGAGAGTTGGGAGATCGCTTATCGCCACCTGAGCCGAAGGGGAAGCACCGCTTAAGATTTCAGCTCTTGCTTCAATAAGTGGTCTATTGGCTGAAAAAGCATGTGCCCAAGTCTGAACTACTGGGCCGTCGGTACTTTCGCGCCACCCCTCTCGGGTCGCTATGAGATCTACTCCTCGCTCCGAAGTATACGGGTGCCACACACCCGATGCTTGAAAGAGGTTGAGTACCTCTACTTGCTCATCCGTAAAGGGAGCTTCAATTTGGGGAGAAGGGGTTGGGTCTTGTTGTTCGCTTCGTTGTGGTTCCATCTCGGCAGTTCTAATCGAGATAAGAGGTGAGAATCAAGTGGACCTATGGTCAATATCAAAAAAGAGAATGCTTCCAGGTGTATTGGATATAGTCGAGAGAGTTTTGCTTTGGATTTCGGTGCTCCTTATAATTCCTTTAGAGGGGCTGTCGGACGAGCATAAGTCGTCGTTTGCTCATCATTTATGAAATCAAATCATCTGAGAAATCATGCGCTTTCTGCTGCCGCGGTGTTGTCGGTTTGTGGGACTCCAGGGTGTGTGAGCGAGAGCTCTTCGGTCTCGCCGCTTCGAACCGGACTTATGTCCGAACACCCAAACGCAGCCCAGGTCGAAACTGATCAGGCGCTCAAAGCACTTGCGTTTCGAGGGCCCACTCAAGCGCTGCCTGATCTTACTGATCTTCAAAGGATTGCTGTTGAGCACGCAATAGTCGCTACGACCAAGGATCTCGTTTCATTTCATTCAACCAAGGATAAGCCAGATCAGCTGAAGGCCGTCATCGACTACGTGGAATCTCGCTTCCAAGGAACGGCCTTTGTAGTTCAGCGCTTTGAAAAGGAGGGAGTCCACTCAGTAGTTATCAGCAGATCAGATTCCATGAATTTTTCCAACGTATTTCTCGGGCACCTTGACGTTGTAGAGCATCTCGATGAGGAGATGTTCGATCTCAAAAGAGAGGGCGATAAGCTCGTGGGTCGTGGAGCGAGCGACATGAAAGGTGCGTGTGCCACGATGCTCGAACTCTTTCTCAATAACCAGGATGACTCACGGCTTGACAACGCTGCCTTGATTTTCACGACAGATGAAGAAGTCGGAGGATTTCGTGGGTTGGCGAGCCTTATTAAGGACCACAATCTCCGCGCAGATATGGTTTTTAATCCTGATGGAGCCTATTCTTTTTTTCCTTCTATCTCTGAGAAAGGGATCCTCCATCTACGTCTCACTGCTCAAGGCGTTGGAGCACACGGCTCAAGACCGTGGCAAGGGAGAAATGCAATTGAGCTTCTCATGAGTGATGTTCAACGTGTAAAGGGACTTTACGAGTTCGCAACCGAAGCACATCCTCAAGTGATCTCGTTTAATCTTGGGAAAGTCAGTGGGGGAGAAGCCACAAACTCAGTCCCGGCATCTGCCGTGGCACAGATTGACATTCGTTTCCCACCGGATATGACCGCAGCAGAAATCCGCTCGCGTATAGCTGGTGCGCTCGAGAACTCATTCCTTGAGGTATTGGTAGAGGGAGATCCAGTTGGAATTGACGCTACCGATGAGGCGCTCCTCGATTACCTCGAAGCTCTCAAGACCAACGGAGTTGATCCGGTCCTGATGCATGAGCAGGGCTCAAGCGATGCGCGGTGGTTTACGGAGCAGGGAGCGAGCATCATTCTCACAAAAGTAGATGGAAGTTCAGCCCACGTCGATCATGAGTATGCGACAGTCTCTGGTTTGGTGAAGCTCTACGAAATTCTCGATGATTTCCTGACGCTCGTTCAGGACAATACGCCAAAATCAAGGTCATAGAGGTGCCTCTTTCGGCTTTTCGGACGGGAGTCCGCGCTTTCGAGTCTTTCCCTCGGAGTCAATTCTCATAGAGGGTAAGCCGCATGTATTGAGAAAACTCTCGCCCCTTTTCTCACCGAGAAGCATAGCGATAGAAGCCGTTGTCCCAGCGATAAGACAAGATGGAGCAAGGACCGTTACTGCACGGAACCCTTGGACTGGCCACCCAGTTTTTGGGTTCAAGAGATGACAGTAGCGTTTGCCGTCTTTCTCAAAGTAGCGTTGATAGTCACCGCTCGTGGCAATAGCCCCCGACGTGAGAGCGATGGACGCGACCGTTGATTCAGGGTTGCGAGGATCCGTGATTCCAATATTCCAAGGCCTTTGATCGGGTCTCTCACCGATGATTCTCAAGTCACCCGCCAGATTCACCAGCCCAGCTTGCACTCCGCTCTCTTCGAGCACCATGGCGGCTCGGTCTACGCCGTATTCCTTTCCGATGCCACCGAGATCTATCTGCATGCCTTCTCGCGTAAAACAAAGATCAGGATCGTCCCATTCTATCGAATTACTTCCAATCTGCGGAAGGATCTCGTCAATATCGGCTTGGCTCGGGATAGTCCCGGAAGAGAAATCCCAAACTTTTCGAAGTGGTCCTGACGAAATATCGAAGAGTCCATCACTCTGCTGAAATGCTGCAAATGCGTAGTTGAGAAGCGCTGCAGTCTCTGAGTCTACTGAAACTCTTTGGCCCGGCGTTGAGCGATTTATCTGAGAAACGATGCTGTCTTCCAGGTATCGCGAATATTTTTTTTCAATCCTTTTTGTTTCGTTAATCGCGCGCTGTGCGATTCCTGAGAGGCTACTCTCATCTTCACCGAAGAGTTGGATCTCTGCAGGGCCACCCATGACTTTAAAGGTGAATTGGAAGCGACGAATAGGCATTGTTCAAGTGGGGTTTTAAAACACGCTCCCCATACGGTACCGATGAAAGCGGCGATGAGAAATGCTTTAAATATTTAAGTTCTAAGAGCCTCTCCTTTGGGTATTCCTCACCCCGAAGCTGCAGTGAGGCTGGTCCGAATGAATTATTTGCGCACCCCGCGAAGACGATTACTCGGTGAGTCGAGAGATAAACTATAGGAAGAAATCGTAGAGA
>JAGRAO010000097.1 GCA_020434565.1 Bdellovibrionales bacterium | reverse complement strand
GGTGCTCGAAGAAGGTGACATTATAAACGTTGATGTCACGAGCATTAAAAATGGATTTCACGGTGATGCGAGCAGAATGTACTTTGTCGGTGGGCCTGAAGCGTGTTCTGCCGAGGCCCGCGAACTCGTCGAGGTAACAAAAAAGGCCTTGAATGCTGGAATAGAAGCTGCTGTACCGGGAGGTCACATCGGAGATATTGGAGCGGCAATCGTTGAATTCATTGAGTCAACAGGCAAGTCCTACGGAATAGTTCGAGAATACACTGGACACGGGCTTGGTCGTGAGTTCCACGAGCCCCCGCAAGTTATTCACGTGAACAAGCGCGGCAGAGGCCCAAAAATCACTCCCGGAATCACCTTTACAGTTGAACCGATGATTAACCTTGGGGTGGCTGGTACGGTCCTTTCCAAGATGGATGGTTGGACGGTGAGAACGGCTGACGGAAAGCTCTCAGCTCAGTGGGAGCATACCTTACTCATTACTGACGGCGGGCCTGAAAAGCTCACCCAGTCGTTGTCTGGCCTTGATTATTGAAGAGACACTCGGTTGGAGAACCTCGAAGACATTGTCGTTCCTGTCCTTGGAATACTCGGCGCTGGGTCGCTCGCGCTGTTTCAGCGGTTTCTCTATCGCAGAAAATTTCTCAGACCCGACAGGGAGTTCCTTGAACATCCAGAGAAATTTGATCACCGTACTATTGAATTGGATGGATACGTTGAGCGGGTATTTTCGGATTCAATCACTGAGTATGTAAAGCGGTGGCTCACTCACCGATGGAGGACGTATCGCCGCGATCCAAATTCAGTTGGCCGATATATTCACCAACGGTTTCTCCTTCGCTCACCCTATTTCCCAAGGGGGCAAAAAATCCTGATTGAGCACAATATTCAGAGTGGCGAAGCGCTCTTTCTGTGGAGGGGGCGACGACTGAGAGTCCGAGGCGAGTATCTCCACACAGAACGCCGTCCTCCCGGAGCTCTGTATGGGCGAATCCATAAGACTCATTCTCGATTTGGTTCTATCGAATCAATTTAGCCCGCATTATTCACGGGTAGGGGGTAGAAATTCCGAAAATCCCACCTTGCTGTGCTCCAGCACCCCGTCGTCCGGCTTTTCCGAATTCGCACAGCATTCTCCCAAGATATCACTGCGCAGCAGCAGATTACTTGAGAATAATGCGGCTCAGCCCAGTAACAATTCTTCGCCGGCGCTATTCGATCTTCAGGAATATGTACCGCTGCATTCCTCGGGTCTCGACGATAAGTCGTACACCGTTTTTGAGGGCATCTTCAGTGAGTTCTCGCTCGAACTCCCGAATAGTATCGACTTCGGTCCTTCCAACCTGAAGAACGACATCGCCAGGCTCCAAGCCGGCTCGAGCTGCAAGGCTATTTGGGAGAACTGACCGAACGAGAACTCCAGCTTTTGACTGAGTTCCAAGTTGGGCCGCTCTCTCTGGAGTGAGCGTTTCCACTTCCAAGCCAAGGTTTGGAATCCCTCCTTGGGGTTCAACTGTTCCACCAGATTCGGCTGTATCTGGGAGTTCACCGAGTTTCATGGCGACTGTTCGCTTTCGGCCATCGCGGATGAGATCGACTTCGACCTTCGAACCAGGTTTTGTTGCTGCCACGGTATTTCGGAGAGTGTTGATGTCCTCCATCTCATGGCCATCAAAGCGAATAATAATATCCCCTTGTTGAATCCCGGCATCCGCGGCTGGGCCTTCAGAGGCAACGTGCCCCACGAGCGCGCCTTTTGTACTTGGATAATCAAATGATCGGGCGAGATCTTCAGTAAGGTTTTGGATCCCGACGCCCATCCATCCTCGCACTACTCGACCGTCAGAAATCAGGCTGCTCATTATGGTCTTTGCGAGGTTTATCGGAATCGCAAAACCGATGCCCATGTACCCACCGCTTCGAGAGAAGATAGCTGTGTTAATACCGATGACTTCTCCACGCAGGTTTGCAAGCGGCCCACCGCTATTTCCCGGATTAATAGCAGCATCCGTTTGAATAAAATCTTCGTAAGCGTTGCCACCCATTATCGCTCGACCCTTGGCCGAAACGATCCCTGCGGTAATAGTGTTACTCAACCCAAAAGGTGTTCCAGCAGCTACGACCCATTCACCGATTTTCAGTGAGTTTGAGTCTCCTAGGGTTGCTGGGGTGATATTTGATGGATCGATTTTTATAACGGCGAGATCCGTTCGATCATCTGTCCCTACCAAGGTCGCTTTTACGGAGCGATCATCAAAGAGCTGAACAGTGAGCTCTTCTGCACCCTCTACAACGTGGTTATTTGTGAGAATGTGTCCTTGAGTGTCTACGATCACTCCAGATCCGAGCGCTTGCATCGGCTGCTGGCCCTGCGGAAGAGGAGCTCCGAATTTTTCAAAAAAATCTCGAAACGGATCCGGCAGGTCACCGCGGTTAAACGTCGGGGTCGTGGGCTTTGATCGAGCGCTGATTTTTACGAGCGATGGAGTAACTGTGTCAGCGACATGTTGAAAAGCAGACGACAGCTCTTCGGCGTAGCTTATCGGTTTTGTTTCTGCCTGCGCGGACAGTAGCCCCAACGGGAGAAAAACCAGAGAAAAGAAAAGTGTGGTGACAATTCGAGAAGGGGTGATGATGAATACCCTCATAAGTAACTACTCCGTGTGAATGAGAACTCGTTCAATGTGTACCGCTTCACGTTTCCCTACTCCGCGATATGTATCGCATCGCGTTGGCGGAAGAGCTTTAAACGTTTTTCTTCATCCCTCTCGAAGAACGAGCGGGGGTATGAATCAAAACACCAGATAAAGAACGCCCCGAAGTGCATCAGTAGCGTATTCCGATTGACGGTGAAAGGCCGAGGTTTATTCACAGGAAGAAGAGAAGTTTCGTAAGAGATTTCTGGGGGTTGCAAGTTTGCCGCTTAAATCGTCCTCGTTTCGTGGGGTTATAGGACGGGGTTCACAATCGGAGCGCGCTTTTGCTTTCGAACTCTCCCTCGCTTGCATCGGTATACCGAGCATCAAGAGAGCGAATCAAGGAGTGCTTTGGTTACGCTCGGTTGCGTCTCTCTGTTCGAGGATCTGATTGAGCAGGCGATTTGCGGGGTTGTCGAGTCAGCAATAGAGTGAAGCAGGTTCTCTTTTAAGGGAGTTTTGACATGAACAATACATCTGGAAATTCACGAAGAAAGTTTCTCAAAAGTCTCGCGGTGCTTGGGGCAGTTCCAGCAGCTGCAGCGGCATCACGAGGACTGGTTCAGCCAGCACTCGCTCAGTCAGTTGCTCCAATTGATGAGAACGCCGGAAACGCGCAAGCGCTTGGATACCGTCACGATGCAAGCCAGGTCGACACTGCTAAGTTTCCTCGTCGTGCAACAGAGGAAGGAAAGAAACAGTTCTGCAGTGGTTGCCAACTCTTTCTTCAAGGTGGGATTTCAATTGATGGCAAAGAAGGAAAGTGGGGAAAGTGTGCACTGTTCCCAACGGGCCTCGTTAACGAAAACGGCTGGTGCAACTCCTGGGTACCAAAACAAGGATAGTCGGATGTGACGATTCCTTTTTCGTGGGGACCAACCGAACAGATTGATCCGCAAACGACTGTTTTGTGCGATGAGTGTTCTTACGGTCCCCACGCAATCGAACTGTCTCGCGCTCTCCAAGTGCGCTCTTCTCCCGCCACACTTTTCCGCTGGCTTACTCAACTCAAAGTCGCCCCGTATAGCTACGATTGGCTCGATAACCTCGGGGTAAAAAGCCCTGAATATCTCATCCCCGGAATTGATGCTCTGTCTGAGGGGCAAAGAGTCATGAGCATTTTTCGGCTCGGTCGATTTGTTCCGAATCGCGAGTTCTCACTTCTCGTTTCAGCGGGTGGGCTCGTGGAAAAGACCTGCGGAGCAGGTGTGATCTCTTATGGGCTTCAGGAGACTAAAAGTGAGGAAACCCTGCTTTTCTGTAAGATCAAATTTCGAGCAACGAACGGAATAGTTGGCAAAGTGACTCAGGTCCTTTTGCCATGGGGTGATTTCGTCATGATGAGAAAGCAGATGCTACGCCTTAAAGCGCTCGCTGAAGCGCCGGATGCTTCGTTTTGTTGACTTTCCACAAACGAACCAAGACACTTTGAGGCCAGAAAATGGGAGAAATTATCGATATGGCGCAGGCGCATAAAGACTTTGTACATCCAGAAAAAATCGTCTCAACGGAGTGGGTCGCAGAGCATCTGAATGATCCTTCCGTGAGAATCGTTGAGAGCAACGAAGATCAGCTCTTGTACTCCTCCGGACATATCCCTGGATCTGTTGAAGTGGATTGGGTAAACGACTTGAACCACCCGATTCGGAGAGACTATCTTCAGGAAGAGGGTTTCCAAGAGCTTGCTTCTCGAATTGGTATCACACCTGAAACCACGGTGGTCTTTTACGGCGACAAGAGTAACTGGTGGGCGTGTTACGCCTTGTGGGTGTTTGAACTCTTTGGGCATACGAAAGCAAAGATCATGGATGGCGGGCGCCTGAAGTGGGAGAAGGAATCCCGACCCCTTACGAAAGACAAACCTTCAATTCAGGGGACTGATTACCCACTTCCAAAGAGAAGCGAAAAGGCTATTCGTGCTTACCGTGATGATGTTTTGGCTCATCTCAAAGTACAGGGAAAGCTCGTTGATGTGCGAAGTCCAGAAGAGTACCGTGGCGAGCGGCTCCATATGCCGGATTATCCAAACGAGGGAGCACTTCGAGGTGGTCATATCCCTGGAGCCAAAAGTGTTCCGTGGGCTCGAGCCGTAAACGCAGCTGATGGCAGCTTCCTTTCCCAAGAGCAGCTCGCTGCTATTTACCAACAGGAGTGCGCGCTTTCTCCACAAGATGAGGTCATTGCGTATTGTCGTATCGGCGAAAGAAGTAGCCACACCTGGTTTGTGCTCAAGTATCTTCTCGGGTTCGAGAACGTTCGAAACTATGATGGTTCGTGGACCGAGTGGGGCAATCTCGTGAATGTACCCATTGAGAAGTAGTGTCCTGCGATGTTGCCTTCTCGGTACAAAGAACTCCTGAACGATCTTGAATCGCTCGAACAGAGTGAGAGGTTTGAATTGCTGATTGAGTTTGCTGAGCGGTTTCAACCGGTGCCAGAGTCGATCGCAACGTCTCCTTATCGTGTCGAAAATCGAGTGCCAGGCTGCGAATCAGAGGTCTATGTGTGGAACATTCCCGATTCAAAAGGTCTTCCGAAGTGGTACTTCGCCGTTGAAAATCCTCAAGGGATATCGGCAAAAGCGATGGCGGTGATCTTAGATGAGACCTTGTCTGGTGAGTCTCCTGAACAGATAGCGCAAATACCCCAAGAAAGTATTTACACTATCTTTGGTCGGACCCTTTCGATGGGAAAGGGTCAGGGCCTTATGTCGATGCTTGGAGTGATTAAGGTGTTGGCGCAGAGGTCGCTCTAACTCGATGCCCCAGCGATGATATTCGCGAGCGCTTCTCTTGCAGCCTCCCAATCATCCGGATCAGTTGACCATGAGATGTCGGTCCGTACCCATGTTGGATCACCTGGGTCGCTTACGCCCGGCTCCCACATCACTTCGGGGACCATTTGTTGTACGATTTGGTTGGTGAGTGAAGGGTTGATGGCATACGCCAACGTCACATAGTCGATGTCTTGAATACCTCGTCTCCAGTGCTTGAGTCTCAAGCTCGCTATGGGGCCATCAAGATCATACGACTCTTGGGGATAGACGGAGTCTGTCCCTGGATAAAAAAGCACTCCATCCCCGTTGCTGTAGTTCCAGCCGGTGTCTCCCAGAATCGCGTTAAAACCACCATCACTTCCAAACGTTTTCGCTTTGGAGAATACATTGGTCTGACCGGTCCCACCCTGGAAGTTATTGTAGTAGGTCGACTCCCAGTAGAACCACCGGTCGATCTTTTTCTTGTGTTGACCCCATGCGAGTTCACGAAGGGCTACCCCGTCGTCTTCAATCGCAAACGATCCACTCGCTGGGCGTTTGCCGTTGTACATGTATGCCTTTTTCCCATCTGTTGATGAGAGATAGTCAACGGCCGATTGCCATTCGTCAGTGATTCCCGATGCCATCCATCCAGCTCCGATGTCAAGTTCCGGAGTGAGATCTACCATGTGCGGAAGGCTGATCGTCGCAAACGATGGCATGAGTGAGCCAACACCTGGGTTGTTGTTGATCCACTGAGCCCAGGTGTTGATTTCGGTATAGTTGTTTGATTCATCAATCAGGTAGAGAAAGAACTCTGTCTCTGGGCTGTTTGAGAGAAACCAATTAGTCCAATTGTCGGTGTGTTGCCACATCCCCGCTTGACCCTGACTCTGCCAGTTCCAGGTGCTGTATGTTCCTATTGAAAAGACTCCGTTACCAACACCTGCCCCCGGTCCATCGTATCCGTTTGCCTCGGTAAAAAGAGTTCCATCTAGGCGGGGTTCCCACTCAGGACGAGGGCTATCTGAATTCCACACATCTGCTCCGTCGTTGGTGTCAATGAGAGAGAGCTTGTGTCGGTGTGCAACTTGGAAATGGTGATCTCGAATCACCTTTGAAAGCGCCTTCGCTCCGTTTGATGAAGGGTATTCTTCTCCTAGATAGCGACGGTTCGCATCGGTATATCCAAGAAAGAGCATAGTCTTTGAAGAGGGAGCATCAGGAAGGGTGAAATTGTGTACTTCCAAGCTCACTGGCACGGTGTGAAGAGTGCCATCTGATTCGCGAATAGAGACCTGGCCGGTGTAGGCTCCGCTCGGTGCGTCCTTTGGAATATAGATATCAGCCCAGATGCTTTGGCTCGTATTCTGCTGCACAGTAAAGGGCATCTCGAGATCAAGCGGAACGGCGATATCAGGGACGTACTTATCGTGATCTGGACGGTCGTACCAATCACCGCTTCCAAATCCTTCACCGGAAAATGGGCGGCGAAGGCGTTCAGGAATGTGTCGCTCGTCGTAGTTATCGTAAAACAGTTTACTTAAGCCTTTTATCTGAAGGTATCGAACGTAGAAGAGTTCGATATCTCTTCCGATAAAATTAAAGTGGTCGTCGGGGTCGGCAGGAGACGAAACGATCTGAAACCCTCCTGGTCCGGTGAGAGAGTCAAAGGTAAGTTCGTTCACTTGAATATTTGAGTTTCCGGACTCAAGGACGAGATTGAACGAGAGAACCTCGTTCTTTGCACCGAACAGCGTTACCGAGGAGCCGTTATATGTTCGGTTTGTTGTGCGCGGTCCGGTCCCGCTTGTGAGACGCAACTCATCTTGCGTTACTTTATCGGCTCCATCATTTGCCCAGATCGCCGTTAGGTCTCCTACTCCCGGTGTAGGAGTCGGACTCGGAGTTGGCGTTGGACTTGGAGTCGGTGACGGGCTCGGAGAAGGTGAGGGCGTCGGAGTCGGAGAAGGCGTAGGTGTAGGAGATGGGCTCGGACTTGGGCTTGGAGTCGGCGTCGGACTCGGTGTCGGAGTTGGTGGAAGGCCCGAGCTTGAGAGTATCTCAATACCTGAAACGGTGGCGTTGTTGGCTGATGGAACAAAGGCGAGGGAAAGTGTTCCGTCAGAAACCGCAACGGTAAACTCCCGAGTAGTGGCAACGTATCTTCCATGCTGAGCATAGAGATCCAAATCTGCGACAATTCGATCTCCTTCGGCATAGACCGAATACACTCTCTCTCCTGCTGAGGTCCAATAGAGTTCGGCGAGGTGGAGGCGAACGGTGACTTCTCCGTTTGGAACGGGCAGTTCGAGGCCGAAGTTGCCGTACCGTTCGGTTTGGTAAAGAGAGTCAAAATCTGTTTGTGCAATTGAGTGACTCGTTTCGAAAGTCGAGTGGCTTCCAGTGAGATAGGCCGCCTCGCTCTGCCAGCTCTCTCCCTCTGAATCAACCAGAGTGCTGCCACCGCAGTTGAGCCTGTAGAGAGTCTCTACTGGAGGTGGTGTGGGAGTCGGAGTGGGGCTTCCAGAAGGACTTGGCTCGGGTGATTCAGAGGGTGTCGGTGTTGGGGTTTCCTCAGAAGTGAAACCAAAGACCTCAACCCCAGTCACAGATGCAAAATTTTCCGAGGGAATGAGTTCAAGGTTGAGCTCCCCGTCTGTGACTGTCACTGGAATATCAATTTCAGCAGCATTTCGGAAACCGAACTCAAGAAAGAGATCGAGGTTGAAAATGACCTGTTCTCCCTCTGCGTATCCCGAGAAGATTCTTTCTCCGACTCTTTGCCAAAACAGTTCCGCAAGGTGGAGGCGAACGAGATAGTCTCCATTCTGTACCGGGAAACGATACTCGAAGTTTCCGTAGCGCTCTGTTTGGTAGACCGAAGGAATATCAGTGTTTGTGACTTTCTCATCAATACTGAAGAACGAACTAAAAGCGCCGCCCAGGTAGGGCTCATCCGTTTCCCAGCTGTGCCCGAGCTCATCGATGGCGTCCCCACCTCCACCGTTTATTCGAAAGAGCGGAGTCTCATCGATCTGAGAATACTCTTTCTCAGAGCTGCCGTTACACTCGCTCGATGAACTTTTCAGCAGGACATCCTGAGACTCGAGTGTCATTCCCTTTTTTGTTGAGATTTGAACGTTGTAGTCTCCGCACGTGAGTGGCCCAGTTGATACAGGCGCTCGAAAACTTGAGCGCTTGAGAACGTTTAACTGAACTTTCCGTTGAGAACTTTTCGGTGCGTTTACGTGAAACTCGAGGTTCTCAAATGGAGAGAGGTCTAAATCAATGACTGTGTCCGGAGAGAGACGCGAGACAATTTTCTTCTTCTTGTATTCTCCCTTTTGAGATCCAAACAGCGAAACTCCCCTCACGCGGAGCTTTCGCTTCATGCGCTTCTGGCGTTTCGGAGACACTGATTTCGTTGAAGACGGAGAGCCGTACTGGAGATTCTCTGCGTTTGCAGGGCCAAAAGACGAGAGAAAGATTGTGAGTGAGAGGGCGAGCCAAAAAAACAACCGGTGAGGCCTGCCGTCCTTGGAAAAACCATCCAGAAACATAAAACCTTTTGAAAGAAGCGCTGCGGCCGAAAGTGAGGAGCCGCTGATGTCCATCCCAGACACTTGGGTTGTGGTAGTGCACGGTCGGTGCCAGTTGGCGAATTACGAAATAAATGTAGGAATTACAGATAGGTATCTGGGAACGCACGAGAGTCATGCTGTCTGAGTTGGGCAAAAGGAGTCATTGATGATGAAATAATGTTCTAGGTTACTAGTTTTGGTACTGATCTGTTCGGATCTGTTCTTATTCCCTTAGCCACCTTGTGATATCAGTGGCTTACGAAATATCCGTACGCTAAACAGCGGTCTAATCACAGGGGACAGCTCCCACATAACTCCCGTCGGTCGCCATCGTGCAGGCGTTTGAAAACTCTCCTGAAGGATCTATGGAAAGATCGAGATCCTCGTGGTGAGGAAAGAGCTCATCCAAGTCAGCCACCGTTGCGAATAGATTGTGGGAATTCGGAGTTCTTAACAAGGAGGGCGAGCCTCCAACGAGGATATTGTTGTCCACTCTTGAATCGGTAAAGGAATCGGCAACCGTAATCGGCATTTTGTTGTCCCAACGGATGAGTGTGTTGTGATGGATATCGACGTGCCCGTATGACTCCGGATCCTCTTCGGGCTTGTCCCAACCAGCGATAGCAACAGCGTCGCTGAAAAATATATTGTCTCGAACCGTTAGGTTGCTGCTCTGTTTAAAGGTAAAGGGGATATTTGAATCGTAGACAAGATTTCCTTGGATCAGAACGTGATCACAACCAAGGTAGGTAGTGATACCATTTGCGTGTTGTCCCCTTGCTCCGACAATTACGTTGTCTACGATTTCGCTGTCGGAGCTTGCGTAGAGCCGGAGATTCGTTCCGGCTACGTCCTGCAATTCATTTGACCGAATAACGTTATTCGTACCGTTCGAAAAAAATATTCCTTCGTCACTGGTTTTTCGAATTCTATTCCGTTCCGCAGTGAGATGAGAACCATATATGTTCACTGCACCATCGAGTATCTCTGAAAAGAGAGAATTCCGAATGATGAGGCCGAACGCATCCATAGCCCGACTGCTCAGGGAGTAATTTCCAATTCCGTGTAGTCGGTAGCCGCAAAATTCAAGACCATCCACAATAACGTGTCGTGTAGCCCCGACGAAAAAGCCATAATTGCGGCGTGCGAAAGACAGTTCTGGCTGCTCATTGAGCGGGAAGTAATACAGTCGGCTTCTCGCTGAGTCGAAGTAGTATTCTCCCGGTGTGTCAAGAAACTGAGGATGATTTCGAACCGCAAAGCGATCTTGAGTAGGGTCGAGAAACCACGTGGCATTATCTGGCGACGTGAGTTGCTCAAAGGAGGCTGTGCCGCTTGAACTGTTAAACGCCTCTATCGTCCTTGTGTAAGTTGTATTGTTCCCGGTATTGATGAGGAGTTCTACGCCGATCCATGTAGGAAGCTGAAAGCTCTCAAAATAAGCTTGATCTTGAAGAGTTGTTACCGAGAATCCTTGAGCTCGAACAGGTTCCCACTCTTCATAAGGTCTATCGAAATAGAGACTGTTCCCCTCACGCGGTTCCGGCTCTTGAGCGAGATAGAGCCGAGTATCACCGTCGTAGAGCGCTGTAGAATTTGGCAACAGCGGAGAAGTCCAATCTGTAAAGATTAGGTCGTGGTAGTTGAGAAACCCCGGGCACTCGCTCGAGGTACGGCACCGATGCCAATTTGAAATAAAATCGCGTCCCTCAAAGATCGGTTGTTCCTCTGGATATGCTTGGAGGGTAATTGGCTGAGATTCTGTGCCTTCCACGTCAAGTGAGGCTGTTGCTGTGCCGCGTGATCCGAGGTCATATCCACTCTCTCGATATGTATATTCACGGACAACAAACGTATCGCCTGGTTGGGCCGAAGTTATGGCTTCTTGTACAGTCGGAAATGCTGGTCCATCAGAACCTGTGCAGCGTCGTTCGGCTCTAGAGTAGGTGTTGTTTACGCAAGGAGAAGTGAGCCTCCCATCCACAAAAGCAGTCACATGAGCCGGAAGTCCCTCGTCGCTATCGGCGGGTGGCTCAGGAGGAGAAGTTGGAGCAGGTTCTTCCTCTTGGGGATTGAGTGAGAGTACAAAGCAATTAATAGAAAAGATGACGTCAAAAATATCGAATCGTCCATCTCTATTGGCATCAAAGGAATCTGGCGCATCGGCCAGCGGTCTTCCAAACTGATCGATAAACGCAAAAATATCGATAATATCTATCACTCCACTGTGGTCGATATCGGCTGAGGAGCATTCACCTCGAGATTGCGGTAGGGCCGATTGATAAGAGAAAAAGAGAACAAAGAGAAGAAAAACGCTCGAACGGCCGATTCGATCGACTCGCCCACCAATCACTTTTGAAAACATCGTACAACCACCCCTTCCCTGGCGGGTCTTCCCCCGAAATTCAAAGTGGGCGAGGGAGCCTACCAAAGCACGTCTTTCAGCGTGCAAGTTGCAGACCAGGCGAGATTTCCTCAATCAGGGTCGCAGTTACCCGAAGAAAAACCAAGAAATTGCAAATTGTTATGTAGGTTGGATGCGAGATCGTCCATTACTTGATCATCGCAGCCACTCTCTCTGCTGCCTTTCGTCCTGAACGGAGAGCCCCGTTGATCGAGCCCTGCTCGGTAAAGTCCCCTGCTACTATGACCCGCTCGTCAGCACATTTTGGTTTTTGAATCGCCGATGGAAGTGGATGACCTATCTCGTACGAACGCAGGAATCGCCACTGAAAGACATCTGCATCAAACTGAAGCGAAAGTTCGCGCTGGATCTCGTTCTGATCGGCTCGGCTTTCGCCGACAGTATTCACAGAGACAAGGTATTTCCCCTCGGGAGCGTAGGCCGGTGCAACAAGAGACACCGGCGCAATGGAGTTTATCTTTCCTTCGCTTCGAGCATTCAAAAAGAGAAGGGGCTTGTCAGCGATTGGACGAACACTTTCGAAGTAAAAACACTGGGTATGAGGTTTTCTTTCGCGACCCTCAAGTACCGATTGCATAACCGCTCCCGAACGACTGGCTATCTCCTGGAAGGATTCGTGCGGAACACAAGAAACGATCAGATCAGCAGGTACTGTCTCTCCACTATCCAAGACGAGAGAGGAAGCATCCCAGCGCAAGACTTTCGCCCCAAGCCGGATGTTTTGTGGAACTCGATCAGCGAGTTGTTTGGGAAGTTCTTGCATCCCATCAGCCGGAAGCGCCGCCCCGCCTTTTGCAAATGCTGAAAAGAGATCCCAAAAAGTTTGAGCTTCGGTCGACAGCGCCTCCTCCAGAAAAATCCCCGAGAAAAACGGCTTGAGGAAAAACTCCTCGAGCGGTCCGTTTAAGTGTCTTACCTGAAGCTCTTCCCTGGTGGTAAGGCATCGCGCACGGGGGGAGCCCGCAAGGAGCGCCCGAAGTTGAAGGCTTCCAAGCCTGATCTTTTGCCTCAAAGGAATCGTTGAATCAAAGAGGCTTCTAAGACCCTCTTGAGGGTGGCGCAGCGGATTGGCAAGAAGTGCTACCCGGCTCGAAAGCATCAGATTCGCGCCGTGGAAAAAGCTCCCAAGTTTGAGAGCCGAGTAATCGAATAACTTTCTTGCCTCGTCATACGCTGGAAGAAAAACCTGAAATCCGCGATCAAAGAGAAAACCTCCATCACTTTCTGTCGCCACTCTACCGCCTACTCGTTCAGATGCTTCAAGCACTGTAAACGAAACTCCTTTCCGTTTGAGCCAATTGGCACAACTCAGTCCGGATAAGCCAGCTCCGATGATAACGACGTGTGGGTTTGTCATAGTGGGTTTCTCTAGCCGAAAATACTCTCCCAAAATCCACGCCGTTCCCGCTTCTGACGCGGAGGGGCAGGGCTTTCATACCGTTCGTTGTCGTTTTTTCGCAGTCGCTTGCCGGAGTGAAAGGCACACTCCTCTCGTGGTTCATACCCTCGAAGGAAGATCTCTGTCACGACCTGATCTTTTGGACACTGGGGTGTCGCTCTCTGCCCACTCTCAGAGTCAATTTTGACAAACACAATATCGTCTGGCGGGATAAACTCAGCGTCTGGAACAAACGGCCTTCCACACTTCATGAACTCACCCCAGATCGGAGCTGCAGCGGAACCACCAGTGAGTTTCGTTGATTGATTGTCATCAAATCCAACCCACACACCAGCGACGAGTTCTG
>JAGRAO010000096.1:10421-13321 GCA_020434565.1 Bdellovibrionales bacterium | reverse complement strand
GTCGGATCGACGTGGAGATAGCTATAAATTCCAACCCTTCCGTTGTAGCCCGTAAACGAACACTTTTCGCACCCCTTGCCATCAAAAAGCATCGCGGCATCCAGTCCGTATTTCTGAAGGGTTTGGGCTTCCTCTTCTGAGATTTTTGCTGGCACCTTACAACTCTGACAAACCTTTCGCACCAACCGCTGCGCGAGGATACCAATAAGAGAAGAGGATAGAAGCTCCGGTTGTACACCGAGCCCAGCCAATCGAGCTATCGCTGAAGGGGCATCGTTTGTATGCAATGTTGAGAGCACCAAGTGTCCTGTCTCGGCTGCTTGCATAACCATCTCTGCCGTCTCTTCATCACGAATCTCCCCGACCATGATAATGTCGGGGTCTTGACGAAGGATAGAACGGAGGGCTGAAGCAAACCGAACATTTATACTTTCGTTTACCTGTATCTGATTAATGCCTTGGATTCGATACTCGATCGGATCCTCAACCGTTTCGATATTCGAACTTCCATCGTGGAGGGTATTAAGACATGTATACAGTGTCGTCGTTTTCCCAGATCCTGTTGGGCCCGTTACAAGCAAGAGTTTTCCTCGAGACTGGAGATCGTGCGCTATCGAGCGCTCGACACCACTTGGCATATGAAGTTTTTCAAAAGTGAGCTCCCGGATGTCAGAACGGAGAACCCGGAGCACGACCTTTTCTCCGTGCGCTGCCGGAACACAGGAGACCCGTAAATCAAACGCTTTGTCTCCCACTCTGGCACGGATGCGACCATCTTGAGGTCGTCGCCGCTCTGAGATATCCATTCCAGCGAGAACTTTAAACCTCGAAATAACTGCATTTTGAAGGCGCTTTGGAACTTCGAGATACGCTCGCATCGCTCCGTCTACTCTATATCGGACATCAACAAACGAAGAAAGCGGCTCGATGTGGACATCACTCGCCCGAGATTCAACGGCATCAGCAACAATCTTGTTTGTAAGCTTCACAATCGGAGCACTGGACTCTTCGGAATCAGATCCTGACGCCTCTTCGTTGGTTTTATGCATTTCAACAATAGAGTCAGTATCTACTATTGGAAGGAGATCAAAGATCTGGTCTGTCGCTGCAATCTCCTCAGAGAGTACCCTCGCTATCTGACTCTCGAGAGCCAATACCATTTTTACCGGAAGCGAACAGGCGAACTCGACCGTTTTGGCCACATCAGGTTCACACGGATCAGAGACCGCTAAGACGAGCCTTCCCTTCTCCCGATACAGGGGAGCAACGCATTTCTTCCAACAATATTCAGCACCGATTTGCTCGAGTAAGCCTCCGAACTCAGCACCTCCTGCTAACTCACTCAGATCAACGACAGGAATCTCAAGATAGCTCGCTATTCGTTCAAGCGCGTCTCTCTCTCGAACCTTTCCTAACTGCTCCAAGTGCCGTAGAGGTCGTTCTTGATTAAGTTGGCTCGCATCAAAGTCCTCGCTTAGCACGCCAAGCTGTTTCAGCAGCATCAAAAGACCGCCTCTATAATGCGGAGATGTGGTCGAATTCATGCACGCTTCCTCCCCAGAAAGAGTCGACTGAAAGTCGTGTCGTCTTAAGGACTTCATTCAATTCCCCGGGGGAGATGTGACACTTCCACTCAACAATGAGAGTAATCCCTGAGCCGCATGAACAGCCCCGGTTCTTTGGGCACAACTACCCGTGATACCTCGTTGAGCGGCAAGAAGATCTGACCAGGTTCCTAAGAGAATTTCGCAGTATATTCTTCAGGAGGAAAAGCAACCACGATGAGAAGCGCTTGCCCCTTCCGATACTTGAGCTTGTCGGGCCATAAAGACTCCCCGTTTACCTCGCTCATCCACTGGACCAAAGCGAATAAGCGGATCAAATCCATGCTTTTTATAGAACTGCACCGCGGATTCCTCTTCGCTCGAGTGAACATAGATCTCAGCTGCATTGCGAAATCGAGAATGAACTAGCTCGACAAGAAGTCGAGAACCAATTCCCATGTTTTGTTGGTCAGCCCTCACTTCAAGAAAACTCACATAAACACTTCCAGCCGAAGGAAAGCTTCTGGCTTTGGCTTCATCGATATCGACAAGAAAATCTATACTCACCTCTCCTGGCAGAGAGTGTTGTGCCGCCAACGCCTTAAGATGACCGGCCAGCTGGTCTCGAGCGACACTCGAATACGCCATCATTCTACCATCACAGACAGCTCGGAAAATTGCCGCGTCGTTCTGGACAAGTGAAAACGCGAGATACCCCAGAATCTCTTCATCTGCCACCGCTACGAGACACTGTCCATTAGAGATCGACTTTCTGATGTCGTTCACCGCAAGATCAAGAAACGCTCGGATACGCCCCTTTCCGAGACCTTCATGAAAGATCTGTAGAACCTGTTCGGCATCCGATGGCAACGCAAATCGAGTCTCAAGGGACGGTAGTATACGAGCGGCCAGTTCAGCAGACGGAAGGACCGCTCCGGGATCATCCATCCTGGCAGCACTGGGAAGACCACTTGTCGAAAGGCAGGGGAGAAATTGATGAAACATTTCCGCTTCCAAAACATCTGAATGAGGATTCGTAGAAGTGTAAAGTTTTGTCAGGGCTAAGCAAGTCGCTCAAAGAGAAGAGAGCCCCCTAGAGCGCGGATAGCCCCAGAATCGCCAGCGCTAATGAGGGCATACACTATCGATCGTCTTCCGAATCTCCTCCAGCCTCAGAACCGATCCAACCCTTTCTGAAAAAATACAAAAGCATACTCGATGCCAACAAAACACTTACAATCCAAAAAACAGGATACGCCCAACGCTCTTCAAGCTCTGGCATATGTCTAAAATTCATACCGTATACGCCTGCAAGGAAGCTCAACGGAATAAAGATCGTTGAGATAACAGTGAGAA
>JAGRAO010000096.1:0-10404 GCA_020434565.1 Bdellovibrionales bacterium | reverse complement strand
AACCTTCATCACCTCATTCAATCGATTGCTCGTTGTCGACAGATAGATATCCATAAAACTCGACGCAAGCTCTCGATAGGTCTCAACCGTATCAAGCAATTCAACAGTATGTCCGTACACATCACGGAAAAAGGTCTGGGTAGGCTTTTTGACATGTGCACTTTTATCTCGGATAAGCGAGTTGAGCGCCTCCCGCATCGGCCAGAGAGAACGTCTGAGAGCAAGAAGATCGCGTTTCGCACGGTAAATTTCTGCCAGTGTTTCTCTTGTCGGAGATTGTATAACATCTTCTTCGAGTTCAAGCAGAGCTTCTCCAAATTCTTCGAGCACGGGAAAGTAGCCGTCAATGACTGCATCGATGACACAATACCCAAGATAATCAGCCCCATTTTTACGGACGACCCCTTTTCCTGTCAGTATTCGCTCTCTCAGCGGATCAAGCACATCACCATCTCGCTCCTGAAAGGTGAGCACGTAATTCCGGCCGATTACAATCCCGACCTGTTCCGGATCGACAATGATACCGTCTCTCACTTGCACCATCGAAGTCACCGCAAAAAGATAGGTATCATACTCTTCAAGTTTTGGGCGCTGAGGCACATTCACAATATCTGCAAGAGTAAGAGTATGGAGACCAAAGACTTCACTCAAACCTCGTAAAACGGTTTCATCTCCCAGTCCATAAATATCGACCCAGGTGACACATTTGTCCTTGGAAAGAAACTCGCGCAGTTTACTGAACGCTTCTCCTTCATCAGCAAACTCTTCCGGACCGATCTGAAACTGCTGAGCGTAGCTCGAATCGAAATGAATCCCACTAACCTGAGTTCTTATGGCTGACTCTGGAATCATGAGTGTACCGGGCCTGGATCCCACCGGAGCGTACCGTTTTCTCAACATCTTTCCCCCTCTCTCA
This sequence comes from Bdellovibrionales bacterium, assembly GCA_020434565.1. Lineage (GTDB taxonomy): Bacteria > Bdellovibrionota_C > UBA2361 > UBA2361 > RFPC01 > JAGRAO01. The sequence goes on along the minus strand of JAGRAO010000096.1, from coordinate 9,488 downwards.
ATATCCCTCCCGGGAAGCCAAGAACGCATTCTGAAATATTTTCAAGCTCAACCCGAAGACATCTGTACCCCCGAGCTCGGAGTGGCTACTCAAGAGCCTTCGAGGCTACTTTGCCGCTCGCTCCGGCACTCTCCTTACATCTGAACTCACCCAGAGCTTCTCAGCATGTGAAAACGCATGGAGCACGCTCGAAAAGCACATCGAGCAATTCCGACATGATACCCCCGAAACCCACTGGGCAGAGGTTACACTTCAGCGATGGCTACTCATTCCCACTATAAAAGCTCAAATCCGAGCTCTTCAAGGCACAGAAGAGCCAATTGTGGTCATAATGTGGCGGGGGGGAGCGGTCCATCACGATTCGACAAACAAAAGAGACGCCTGGAGGAGACTTCCATGTTCGGTTCCAAAAAAAATCACCCAGCAGCCCCTACCTCAGACACGGGAGAACTTGCTTCGCAGTCCCTTGCTCAACCTACGGCCCTTCGTCAAAGAGCTGAATTTGCGATTGAGCAAGCGCTGAGCCATTCAGGACGAACCTCCGAATTGATACTCGGGCCGATCTCTCCAAATTTTCAAGGGGCCGTCTGTGCTCTCGAAAAGTCGCATCTCTACGGCTGCTTTGGCGACATGATGAAAGCGCCAAACCTCTCCACGAGCGAGCACCCATTCCCAGGCGAAGAGCACATTGTTTCAGTTCATTTTGAAGGCTCTCCTACTTCTTCCGGACTCAAATACGTTTTCGTTGAAGACTGGAAACGAGATGACAGTGTGAAGATCGGCAACCCCAAAGCGATTCAGGCTGCACTCGAACTCGCCGAGACACTGGGAGTAGAAAATGTAGCCATTCCCCTTCCAAATTGTTGTAGCCAGTACTTTTTCACTGATGTAATAAAAATGTTTGAAGGTCAAGATCCAGATCAACTGTCGCCTGAGGAACTCAGAGAGCTTGGCGAATACTGCGATGGAGTGAAGGAGTATTTTGCTCAGAATCCTGACTCAAATATAAAAAATATTACCTTCGTATGGAGTCGAGACTATCGCGACCTGCTTGAGGGAAATTCTTCCTCTGCTCATCAGTTACGATAGTCCATGATCCTGTTCATCAGCGTTGTTTGAAATTGCTCGACTTATCCGGGACATTATGGAGGGCGCACTCTTGAACGAACCGCTCAGGTGGGCAATTGAAAAGGACCCAGACTACGGCGGAATGTGATGGAAACAGCGGACTAGGCAGCAAAGAGAGAATCTCGCTTTCTCCTCCCTTGGAGACCGTTCATCGAAGAGCGACCGTTTGGCAACGCGAGCCTCTACGGAGATACCACCGCTGTCGCTCGAAAAGGACACTTTGAAGCAGAGCTCCTTAGCGAAGCGAAGATCAACCCATCAGAAGAAACCTAATTCAGAGCGTCTGCGCAAGCTGCTGATGCGCTCATAGTCGCCTGAATCTGAATGGAACTCACGTTGTTAAAGCTGCACGTGTAGCGAAAGGTATCAGCAGACGCAAGTTTCATTGAATTTTGGATGTTCACTACCGCCAGACTACTCGTTGAACACCCACCGCCCAACATTACCTTGCCAGCCGGACAAAACACATTCACCGTTTGGTTCTGTCCCGCAACCAGTTCCACGGTAAGCTGATTCTCAACGAACTCATACCCAGACACCCCATCTACACCAGGTGATCCGTCGTTTCCATCAATGCCCGGTTCTCCCTTGGGTCCCTGCTCTCCGACATTCGAGGGCGCAATCTCCTGAAGAGCAGCAACATCAATTTGGGACTCAGTCGAGCGGCATTTTTTTGCCAGTCGGACTATGAGGGAGCCTTCTCCTGAAACGCACACAATTCCCTTGCGCTTTGCCTTAGCCGCATGCACCGGAAGTGGATTACCCAGCCCAAAAACCAGCACTGAAAAGACCAATAGCGTGAAGATACCGTTCAATTTTCGAATCATTTTCAACTCCAGGTGCTCAACAAGAAACTACGAACCGCAGAGTATTCGAGTTCAAGCGAAGAAGATATATTTCAGAGATTTGCTCGAGATTTTGCGATGTTATGGGGATTAAATCAGAGTCCAGTCAACCATTCCCCCATTTGGATAAAGCACATTCTCATGATACTTCTTTGCATACTAGGGAGCGGAACGAAGGTTTTCTACAGACCCCTTGATTGAAGGTTCACTTAATTGTTGTGGAGATTAAGTGAACCTTCACATCTCTTGAAAAGGGGTAATATCCATGGCAGAGGTTCCTCCAAGGTTTGGTGTCGGAACGTTATTGTTGCTGCTTGTGCTGGTCTTGCTTGCGCCGCTTATCATCGTATTGATTGTGGGAATGGTTCTGTACGAACTTACTCCGTGGCGACGTGCAGCAGTATTCCGGTTTGAGACGAAGATCCTCCAGGTCCTCGCTCGAAACGGAGAGATGGCTGGCATGGAGCTTCGAGAGACGGCAAACGCAGAGTTGGGAGCCCGATTTGGTTTGGGCACTTTTTACTCTTCGATGAGTCGCCTAGAAAAGGGCGATCTCGTGGAGAGTCGACTGGCCAAAGAAATGCGTGGAGCAGGCGAAGACGCTTTTGAACGGACTGTTGCCTACTATAGGCTTACCAAAGGTGGAAGGCGTGAGAGAACCAAGCGAACCACAATTCGCGAAACTCTCTCGGCTTTGCCTGGACGACTCAAGCCTGCGCCTTGCCCAGCGTGACCATCTACACTCACATAGGACTAAAGACCCCGCTCTCTAGTCCTCTCAATCTCACTTCAATAAACGCCCGTTATCGGGAAGGATGCGCCAAAGCGAGCTCGTACAACGCTCGGTTGTTTCGATACCACGGAAGAGAACGTACCTCATTTGGAGTCATGAGCTTCCGTTCAAGAGTTTCAAACTTCGCGGAAAACTCGTTAAGTCGAGCAACCTTTCCGAGAAAACAGCTGATGTAACTCACGGGGAATGGATAGGGATAGCCTGCGGGAGGATTTGGAACATGGAGTTTAAACGTTGCGAATGGCTCAAGTGAATGAGCTTCAGCGGCGGCTTCTTCACCAAGCTCACGACGCAGAGCGGATTCGAGCTCTTCGCCCTCCTCGACATGGCCGCCCGGGATATCCCACCCTCGCTCTTCGTCTTTGACCATCAAGAGACGATCATCAGAAAAGCATAGAAGATGAATGGAGGTGACCAATTCTCGGGGAGGAACCATCTTTCCTCTAAAAAGTTCTAGGGAACTTCCCGGCGGAAGCCAAGGAACATCTCTTGCTGTTTCGATAGGAGTACTAAACATCTCTCTACTCTCTACTCTCTTCATATCACTGAGCGCCGTGTTTACCTACGGCGCGCACTTCGAGACGTTCCACAAGAGCAAAGCCTAGCATTTTTTCTATCCTGCTAGGCTTATACTGATTATTTAGAGGGTATTTTGAAGAATTCTCTAATTTTTGTCACTTCTCTAATAAGCGGCTTCATACCGGCTGCTTCTAAAAGGAGACATCATTATGCTCGGTTCACCCGGTAGCAGTTCATACACATCAACAAGCACATCTCAAGAACCTCTCTTCTTAAGCGAAAGCTCTCGAGAGTTGCGAGAGCTCCAGCAAAAGACCATTCCGGTCGTTCTGATAGAAGGAGACGGAATAGGGAAAGAAGTGAGTGCCGCGACGGTTCAAGTCATCAATCATGCACTCTCTCTATCATCTGACAATGCCGAGATCCGCTGGGAAAAAGCGCTCGCAGGAAAAGAAGCTCTTACTCAAACAGGGGAACTCCTTCCTGTAGAAACAATCGAATCGTTCCTCCGGCACGGCGCAGGACTCAAAGGACCCCTCGAAACACCCGTTGGAGGTGGTTTTCGCTCAGTGAATGTAGCGCTCAGAAAACTACTCGACCTGTATGCTAATGTTCGACCAGTAAGAAGTTTTGAAGGGCTTGAAAATCCTCTTCGAACGGCGGATCAATTCCGACTCGTAATCATTCGTGAAAACACTGAAGATGTGTACGCTGGACTCGAATTCGAAGCCGGGTCTCCGGAGGCTATCAGACTTGCTGAGTTTCTCGATCTGAAAGGGAAAGGCCTCGACGAAAATTCCGCACTCGGGATAAAGCCGATATCAGAGCGTGCTTCTCGAAGAATTGTGGCCAAAGGGATTGAGTACGCTCTGGCAAATGGACTGAACCGAATTACCCTCGTTCATAAGGGAAACATTATGAAGGCTACGGAAGGCGCATTTCGCGACTGGGGTTATGACGAAGCCAAGCAAATTCTCGGCGATCGCTTCCTCCCATGGAAAGAATTTCATCTTGGGGGAAAAACGATTGCCGATGGAAAGATTCTCGTACAAGATCGGATTGCGGACGCAATGTTTCAAGACCTCATCCTCGCCCCTCAAAATCATCAGGTCCTGGTTACCATGAATCTCAATGGAGATTATCTCTCGGATGCTGCTGCCGCATGTGTGGGTGGACTCGGCCTTGCTCCTGGTCTGAATGAGGGAGATAAAATACGACTCGCTGAGGCCGTTCACGGCACCGCTCCAGACATCGCAGGGAAAGGAATAGCGAATCCTTCTGCACTTTTGTTAAGTGGTGTGCTACTCCTTCGCGCGCTCGAGCTTCCTGACTCAGCAAAACGAATAGAACTCGCTCTCGAAGAAAATTTCAGTCGCGGAGAAGTCACAGGAGATCTCGCCTATCGCCATAAAAATCCGCACGTGTTGAGCACCCAAGCGTTCGCCGACAGTCTTTGCCAAAGGATTGATAAGAGTTAACGCGGGACTCAAATTTCCAAAGTCAATCTGAACTGGGTTGGGCGTCGTTCTGGTGTTCCCGAGAAGAGGTAAAGTCTTCCCTCATATCATACGGTTCCACAAAAAGAGTCAACGCACACCGTAATCCCGAGAACAGTTTTCCAAGCCGAAAACCAAAGAGGGTCTTTTCGGCACGAAAGAGTTCGGCTTCAGAATAGCTTCCGCTTCTTCCCATCACTACTTCTTGAAACATTTGCCATTTGCTTGGTCCAGAGAGTCCGTTTCTCCGAAGATAGTTCCTTGATTCAAGTCGGGCCTCTCCCTCGTTCGCATCAGTCTTCGCATGGGCAATCTCATGCACTAATTTATTTCCGTACCTGAGTCGATCGAGTTTATTCGAACCCTTCTCAAGCTCTGGAATCACTATCGTCCGAGCGGGTAGCGTGAGTTCATCAAAGCGAATGCTCTGCTTTAAATAAAAAGCACCAACGGCAAATCCGGTCCCAACTTCTCGAAGTCCATCGAGCTCGAGCTGTTGATTGAGAGCCTTGAACTCGGCTCGCTCAAGGTACGCGATTCTCCAGTTGCGTGCAGGAGATTCTGAAATTCGCATCCGGTTGACGCCTCACCATATTCCTTCGTTTCCGACACTATAATTCGCCAGAAAACGCTATCAAACTATCAACACAGAGAAGAATTCACATTCCATGGTAGTCGATATAAGCAACAATTGTATTCGGACACGAAGGAAGCTGCTCAGCCTTCTTGTTGTTCGCTCGAACCGCCTGAATATTGCCCCGATCGGTCTTTGCCAAGGCGATAGCAAGGTTTTGAAAATACTCTTTATATTGGAGCGGATTCGCTCTGAACCATTCCAGCGCTTCGCGATTTCTTTGCAGATCCAACAGCAGAGCACCGAAGTTAATTCGATGGGCCGGATCACTCTCACCTTGGTCTATCGCTCCTCGAACACGTCTGAGGAGCGCTGTTAGCTTCTTTGAGGAATCCTCCCTGTTCCAAGCCTTGGAATACTCTCTTAAAGTCTCCAGTGATGAAACCACATCTCCCCTCCTCTCAGGCGGTTTTTCACCGTAACGAAGCGAATCGTCTCCTGCCCGAGTAATGCTATTCTATGAAAATTCACCTCTTTTCGGCCCTCCAACAAGGAAATTTCTTCCAAAACTCCCTTTGCTATCTTTTCATACTCGATAAACTCAAGGTCAGAAATACTTAAGCAAGGCCGATAGCGTGTTACAAGTACGAGGTGGCGAAAAAGATTGTGAGGGCCGGTCCTCAACCCGAGAGGCAGTCGCAGCGGCTCTTGTTTCTGCCTGCTTTATTCTCGGAAGTTGCGACAACACCCACCAGCCAGGAGCGGTCTCAGGGGGGAATTCGAGCTGGGCATCGGATGTCGGAAAGGGAGTATCTCGTGCGGATGAATTCCTGTCCGCTCATCCGCAATTCTCTCATGAAATCGCAAAAGAGAGTCTCGAGCTGAATTTTATATTCGCCGAAACACTTCCTCGCGAATCATTTATTCCTCTTCTGATCCAGGGCCGTTTTCTCTCCTATTCTCCTGAGTTGAGAAGGGCGCTCCTCGATTCATTTAACCTCCCTCAGGATTCATTTTTGCGCTCTCTGACAAGTGCCGAATCGTTTCTCTCGCGCCCTGAGATTGAAAATCTTGCTCTTACCGAAGACCAAATGAATGGCGCAAGAGAGCTTTATATCCTCGCAAACCTTCTTGATTTTGAGTCTCTCCAGAAGATCTTTGCTACTGACTATGCTCTCTCGAAGCGGTTGCCGCTTGAGCTCTTGACCCCTCTCGTTCGTTCGCTTGAAGCATTCATAGAAGAGGAAAAACAGCTTCAGGAGAACACGCCTGACGGAGTCGAAGAACCGCTCTAAGCTGTAAGAGCATCGAGGTCTGGTCGATGAACAAATCGAGGTTCGGTATCGGTCCGGAAATAAGGCACAACTTCTTGTAACCAGATATGACTCTCTCGATCTCCCCGCCCGTCACCTTCGACTGGGAGTTTCCATAACTTTTCCGATACTCGTAGCGACATGTCGTACGTATCGAGAGAAACCGGAGAAGACGGATTACTCCACCAATCCAGAACTGGTAGGACCATCAAAACCGGATACGATGACCGTGGCTCTCCTCGCTCACGCATGGCTCTATGAATTTGATAAGCTTTCTCCAACATTCGAGTCTCTCTGGTAGTTCTGGGCTCCTCTGATGGGTCCTCGAATTCCGGAAAGAGCGCGTCAGCTACGCTCTCCGGGTCCGGCGATTGTTCTCCTCCAGCCCAGCCTTTTCGCCAATACGAAAGAGCAATTCGACCGAGATCAAAGAGATTCTGATAGCGGGTGGCAAACTGAACAACCGAATCATGCAGCGCCAGATTCCGTCCCCTCTGATCGTGGAGAGCCTGACGCCGTTCTTCATCATTCCATAGATCATTGAGAAACTGGTAGTAGAAGGTGTGAACGTGTCCACTTGAATCTCTTGTTCCCCGTACATGATTTTCCCATTCATAGTGGGGAGCGAAACGACTGGGATACGCTTTGTTGAGCCCTGCGAGGTTTGCTGGGGCAGTGAGGTGCAAGACTGGAATGCCTGCACTCAGCGCAGAGGCGAGTATCTGATCCGAGCGAAACCCACGCGAATGAAGCGAGCCCGCAATCTTTTCCTTTGACACAACTCCTCGGGAGAGAAGTCGCTGTAAGAATTCAGTGGGTGGAGAGAGCACTCCAATCCGATTTGGATTAAAGGCATGATCATTGAAAATCAAGTAACTGAAGTGAACACCATCGAGACAGTAGCGCGGCTTGTCCGGTGCTATCACTCCAATAAGCCCGCGCGAGAAGATAAATTTTGTAAACGGAAGATCATCTAACTCTCCTCCAGCCCAAAGGAGAGCGTCACGAATCTGATGAAAAGGATCCTTTTCCCGTGGATCCGCAGCAAAAACATTCTCAAGCGGAAATCCTGAAATGACGATCCCTTTTCCGGGAGCAACATCACTCTTATTCGCATCGAGGTAATCCACTCGAGGACTTAAGGCTTTGGCAGCCTGCACGAGAAGCCAATCTTCGCCAGGGATCAATGTTCGAGCTTCAGGTGTGAGTGCCTTAAAGCCGCGCGCAGGTTCAAGCCCGCGCCGCACGACTCTCATCACTTCTCTCATAACTTGCCGCTGCGTTACCGGATCAGCCGTTGGAGGAACGTCGGATCGGATATCTCGTCCCATCTCACGAATAAGGAGCGACTGTTCCTCATCGGATCGGATTCGAGCCAGTCGATCGAGGGAAGATTCAAGAAAAGCCTCATCGATTTTCCTGAGTTCCTCTCGAACCAACGTAGCATTCCCAAGGGTTTGGTCACTGTCAGCTCCGGACTCAATTGGGGTTACTTCGCGATTTAATTTGTCCAGGGTCTGGACGAGGAGTCCCCCACTCGGATCCACAAAAAGTGCACGGGCGGAAGTTCGAAGGAGTTCATCCTCAACTCCACTAGACAAAATGACAGAGGTCGAAGGCCCAAGACCCATTTCAATCTTTTCATCTTCGGTGTAAACGTGGGACAGGCGATTCAAGAGCTTCCCAAGAAGCGGAAGGTTTCGACGAGCTTCCTCAGTCGTAAAAAGACTGAGTGGAATTTGCCCCACATGCGAGGGAAAGTCGCTCTCGATCAGTGTTTTGAGCCCCTCTGCAAATTGTTCTGCTGGAATGAGCTGCTCAGTAGAATCACCTGTAAGTGCCAGAGCCCGCCGTGTTAAAAGCTGCTTTGCAATTTGTGGAAGTCCCGAGGTTTTTCTGCTTTCAGGCCCCATGAGCCCAAAAACCTTGGCTAAAGTCATCCGAGCGGAGAGGTCTCTCGTTGTACCCAAGGCATAGCACATTTCACCAAAAACTTCGCCGGTTGATTCATCAGGCGCTTGAAGCCACTTCGCCACGGTGTCTAAAGCATCTGGGGTTTCTCGACTTCGAGGACTGGAAAGGAGACTAAAAAAACTTGCAAGACTCGTTGTGGCATTCCATCCGAATTCTTCGCAGTTTTGAATAAATTTCTCTTTGAGATCTACGATTCGCTCAATATGGGAACGAAACTCTGTATTCCCTCCCATGGAGAGTTCGATTAACCCACCGAGCCAACGGTATCGGATTTCAGCCGTCTCCTTAAGAGCTTCGCGGGGATCGGCCTCTGGGAGATCTTCGAGGCAAAACGATATTCCCGACACGAGAGTGCCAAAGGCTTGAATGACATCCGTCGGAATGCTCTTGATATCAATTGGAAACAGATCTGGTCGTGCTCCCTGATGCACCATTTGCTCTATGACGATGCCAGCTTTCTCACTCCCAAGCCCGCTCACCAAGTCAAAGAGCGCTTCAACCTTCCAACCCAGCGGCTTATAAAAGAAATCATAGGCATAACGACACGCAAGGAGATTCTGCAAAGTCGCCAAAGGTTCATCACATTCAAGAGTTCGAAGACCTTCAGAAAGAGTACAGGTTGGCCAACATCGATCTCTATAGAACCCACAGATGTCCTTCTCAAGCCGATCACGCTCAGTCTGCACCATCAGTTCCCAGTGTTCACGTTTAAGAGCGGGAAGCCCGCTCTCTTGCAGTGACTCAGAAGACGCCGACGAATCGGGAACTTGATCAGGTTGCATGGCGTACAAAGCTCCAGCTAACGAGAGTCTGTTGGAAGTGGGCACGTTCCTGGATGTGGCATCG
>JAGRAO010000095.1 GCA_020434565.1 Bdellovibrionales bacterium | reverse complement strand
GGTACTCCTCAAACGCTTGAGCATGAGAGACTCGAGTGGATTACGCCGAAAAACTTTAAGCGGTACCCAATGCCCGATAAAAATAGAAAAGCGCTCGAGCATCTCTCGCGTATGCGTTAGTGCTTCGTCTTCCGAGCTCCGGTATGTGTGGGCGGATGGGTGATTACTCTCTTATCCACTTCTTCTGTTCGCTATCCGCATGGGGTGCCCTGGAGCAGGATGAGGACAAGGATCAGGAATGGATTTCCTCGATCCGTATATAGACAGAAGCCAAGAGATCATTGGGATTAGGTTTTTGCGCGTTCTCATCTCCTTACTAAGTTTCCTGGCGTCTCTGAAGGAGAAGAGATTTCTAGTCGTTTTGAAGAAGATCAGCCGACGAATCCTTGAGCTTACTCACCTGGAGAGCCGCTTCGGGGTCTGAGTCTATTGCTCTGCGGATACTGTTTCCAAGATTGAGAGCTTCGTCGAGATCTCGAACAGTTGAACCCGCAGCTTCGGAGTTTTGAGCCGCGACATCGAGCCTGCCGAGAATCTTTCCAACGCGACCTTGATTTTCCTGAACGGCTTCTCGGAGTTGGTCGAGCCGAACTCGAGCCTCTTCCACCGAAACACGCGTTCGAATAATGTTCTCTTTCGGTGAAAGGGAGATGGTTGAGAGACCGAAGGCATCTTTGCCAACTTCCGGAAGAATGACCTCGAGGGTGTCATCAAGAACCCTTTCTACCTCAACTCGGATTGGGTCACCCGAAAGTGGTTTTGTGCCCTCCGGGACTTCAATCTCAGTTCGCTTCTGAATCTCGTTGACAAGTTGTTTCGCTTCAGCTTCGAGAGCACCGACTCGGTTTTCTGATATGCCATCACTTGCTGCTTGTTCCGTTATTCCAGCGACGCTTTCCACGAGTTTACTAATCTCATCAGTCGCGTCTGCAACGAGATTGAGAGAGCTAATAACTGTGTTCAGTTTTGTCCGACTCTGAGCAGCCGAATGATCCTTTGTTTCAGACGTAACCGTGACGGCATCTGATCGAGATGCATTAACTTTATCGGCTGAAAGTGAACTGAGTGCCCGCTGAGTAGATGTTCGGCTCGAACGTTCTCTTATCGTCGCGCCATCAGGCTTGGATGATTCTGTAACCTTTACTTCCATGGTTAAAATCTGCTTCCGTTCAAAGGTCGTCAAAACCTTTTCGACGAACCACTTCGGGAAAGCAGCCTCCTATACTGGTTCCACACAAATAGAATATCGGGTGATCACGCAGAAAACTTGAGACAAAGCAGTACGCTTTTGTCCGGGGCGGGTACAATTTAAAATTATCAGTCGTTCTCGACTGTTATGGGACTACATTTGGGGCCGTAAATGAAACCCTCTACCGGGGAGGAAACAAAAAGCCACTGCCCTTCCCGCCGTACGACATGTAACTGAGTGGTCGGCTCGACGACCTGGATAACTTGAGCGCTCTCTTCGGCACCGATACGAAGCTCAGTTCGTTCGACAACTTCCCATGCCTCTCCATTACCTCCGTTGGCAGTGGAGCGATTTCCAGAGCAGAGCGGGTTCTCTCGATACCGTTTTTGGGCTATCGGAAGCAGTTCTTCGAGGCTTTCAAGCCTATCAGAGGAGTTCGGATGGGTAGAGAACACGTTCAGAAAACCGAGATCAGGACCACCGGGCGAGCGCTTCCAGAATTCGACAGCAGCACTCGGATCAAAGCACGCATCTGCCATAAGAAAAATTCCGATCTGGTCTGCCTCATGTTCTTTCGCCTGAGCAGAAGGGTTTACCAAGGCCGCGTCAAAAACGAGCTGCGTAAGCGCTCCCGCAAGTCCTGCAAGCACACCAACCGCCCCTCCGACCTGATAAACGGCCTGCTGAGCGGTCTCAGATGCGATTCCTGAAAGCGCGTCCCCCATCTGATCACTCGCTTGTGGGCGAACGTGACCACTTAGGATATGCGCAATTTCGTGGGCGAGAACGGTCGCGAGCTCATCATCGCTATGCACGGCTTCCAAGAGACCAGTCCAGACAAATATATAGTTGCCTTTCGTTGCAGCGGCATTCACAACCTCGGAGCCCTCAAGGAGGTAAACATGCCAAATCCGGTTTGGATCGTGAATCGGTACAGTGAGTCTATCGACGATATCACGAACTCGAAAAATCTGATCGTTGTCCCTTGATATCGGATAGCGATCTACCAGCTGCCCAAATATCTCGTGACCACTCTGCTCTTCTTGAACTGTTGGGGGACCCTGATCGGGAATTTCCCCCACGGGAATCTTTGGACGCGCGGGGCTACACGAACAGAACGCGAGAAGCGTGAGCACTATCGCAACCCAACGAGCTGAACGAATTCCGCTTTCTTGAGAATGCACAGTTTGAGATCCTCGTGAGTTGATGGTGTGACGCAAGAAAAGATCGAACTCCTCAGAATGCCCACCGCCCAGATCGCCCAAAGAACAGTGTCCGTGTCTGGCGGAAGGAGTGTTTCTTCTATTGTGACTCTCGTTTGGGCTAGGCCGCAATCTTTTGGCATACTTTGCCACTTGTTTTGTGATTTCTCGAGGGTTTGTGTACACTTCGCGGCCTCCTCCGGGCCTCCGGAGCCCCACTTGTCGTCTCTGTTGAGAGAGTAGAATCATGCTTGATATTCCAAAGAGTTTTCACCTTCAATATTCGCGGAGGCAGATCCAGGATAGAGTAGAGAAGCTCGGCAGAGAGATTAGTTTATGGTCATCTGAGGTATGGGAGCATTCTCATTCCGATATTCTGACTATCCCTGTTTTGCGCGGAGGAATCTTCTTTTTTGCTGATCTCGTTCGCGAGATCTCCGGTTCCGTTGAGATATTTCCTGCGCAGACGTGGGCATATGAACCGGGGGTAAACCAGGTCATGCGCTCGGATGTGAAGGTGAGAATTGACGATATTCCGGCAAAGGGCCGCGCAATTCTCCTGATTGATGATATCTGTGATTCAGGAAAAACCTTGCAAGCCCTTTCCGAAGCGTTGCGCCAGTCGGGGGCGCTTGAGGTTCGCTCCGCCGTTTTAATCCGAAGGGCCGTTCATGAACAAGCATACGACCCAGAGTGGGTTGGATTTGAATATGTCGGACCGGAGTGGTTCGTCGGATATGGCATGGAAGACAGTGGTCGGTGGCGCAATCTCGCTGATATTTTTGTCATCCAACAAAACGAAGAGCAGTAATCTTCGAATACAAAAAGTTGTAAAGATCTCATGAAGGAATCGGCCCGATCAGTAGGGAGGACCTCAAAAAAACTCGATTCTCCCGGGTCTCGGTCTCAGTCGGGTCCGATTGAGTACGTCATTTCACTTAAGGATGTCTCGAAGGTCTTTCGCCGCTCGGGCAACCTGCGGGTGAGCTATTCAACGCTCAAATCTCTTTTCCTTCGGCGAGAGCGAAAAGCTGCTCCAAAAAAAGCCTCTCAAACAGTTGCTATTCATGACCTCACGCTCCGGATTCCTCGGGGAGCTTCGATGGGAATTATCGGGCGAAATGGATCCGGTAAGTCGACACTCTTAAAACTCATAACTGGAATTTATAGACCTTCAGCTGGAGAAGTCGCGCTTTCAGGGCGTGTTGCAGCGTTGATAGAATTGGGTGCGGGATTTCACCCAGACTTTACTGGGCGCGAGAACCTCGTTCTCGGTGGGGCAATTCACGGGCTCTCCAAGAAGGAAATTGAAGATCGATTTGAAGAGATCGTTTCCTTTGCTGGGCTTGAAGATGTGATTGATGAACCTGTTCGAACCTATTCTTCGGGGATGTACATGCGGCTTGGATTTAGCCTTGCGGTGCACACGGATCCCCAGATCTTGCTCGTCGATGAGGTGCTTGCGGTTGGCGATGCTGCTTTTGTTCGAAAGTGTAAGGAGAAGATCTCTGAACTTCGTGCTCAGGGAGTAACTCTCCTTTTGGTAACGCACGATCTTTCTTCTGTGGAGCGGTGGTGCGATGAAGCACTTTGGCTCGATAAGGGAGAGGTGATGGAGAGGGGCGATCCTCGGAGGGTCGTTGATGCTTACCGAACGTTCCTTGAAATTGGGGAGGAAGAAGAGCTCGAAAGAGAGCTGAGTGATGAATCCTCTTCTTCGGAGGAGAGCAGCTCTGATGGTCCTCAGCGTTGGGGAAGTCGAGAGATTGAGATTCTTGACGTGTCACTGAAGAATGCTCAAGGGGAGGGGCACCACCTCTTCCACTCAGATGAACCAGTGTCTATCTCTATTCGTTATCGATCGAATGAATCAGTTTCAGATGTTGTCTTTGGAATCGCTCTTCGTAGGAGTGACGATGTCGTCATGTTTGGGACTAATACAGACCTCGAAGAGGTTGAGCTCCCATCTCTCGGGGGTGAGGGGGAGTTGGTATGTCACATTGCACGGAATGGACTTGCCGAAGGGAGTTATTTCTTAGATGTCGCACTACACCGAACAGACGGTTATCCATACGATTATCGAAAGGGAGTTGTGCCGTTTAAGGTGCGCTGGCCGAAAAAATCTGCCGGGGTTATCGTTCCAGAGCTCCGCTGGGAGTTTTCGACCCAGGGCACGGGAGGTGAGAGCGTAACGTCTTTAAGAGGGAACGGACAGTGGCACGGGCGGTAGTTCAGTACGTAAGCGATCTCTATCGGTATCGCTCTCTCATTAGTGCTCTCGTGGTGCGACACTTGGCTGCGCGGTATCGCGGATCCGTGCTTGGATTTCTCTGGTCCTTTCTCAATCCCTTGTGCTTGATGGCCGTATACACCTTGGTGTTTCAATATTACGTCCGTTTTAACCAGGTCGATAACTACACGATTTTTTTGTTTTGTGGGCTTCTTCCCTGGATTTGGTTTTCAAGTGGGCTTCTTGAAGGGACTGCTTCTATTGTCAGTGGGGGAAGTCTGATCACAAAGTCGATGTTTCCCGCGCATCTCTTGCCGACCGTTTCGGTCATTACGAGTTTTGTGCATTTTGTTTTGTCTCTGCCACTTCTCTTCCTCTTCATGGCGATAGCTGGAATGCATTTTTCGATGACTCTCGTAGCTCTTCCCTTGGTGCTCTTGGTCCAGTTCCTCTTGATTCAGGGAATAGTCCTGGCTTGTAGCTCTCTCAATGTGCTCTTCCGCGATATCCAGCATCTCGTGGGAAACATGCTGACGCTACTCTTCTTTCTGTGTCCGATTCTCTATCCAGTCACCGTCGTTCCAGAAAGATTTCGATTTACGATGGATTATAATCCGTTGGCTGCAATTACCCGGCTGTATCAACAGGTTATTCTCGAGGGGAGCTGGCCCAGTCTAACGGTATGGATGCTTTCCGCGGCGAGCGGGATCGTGGCCATACTGTTTGGTCTGTACGTTTATGAGAAAAACCGCGAGACTTTCGCGGAGTTACTGTAGCCTAAGGGAACCTTCAAGCGGGAAGCTCCAAATGCCAAAAAGGGTCGTTCATCAACTAGTGCATACCTTGTCGTACGGAGATGCTATCTCGACAGAGGTTCTTGCTCTCCAGCGCTGTTTTCGAAAGCTCGGATTTGTGAGCGAGATCTATGCTATCAACGTTCACCCTCGCCTGAAGGGGCAAGCAACACTCATGAGTGAACTCCGACTCGACGAGCCGGTAGAGATATTGTTGCACTATTCTTTGGGGTCCCCCCTAAATGAGATTTATCGAAGTGCAAGTCACTGTCTTCGAGGGATCGTCTATCATAACCTTACTCCCTCGTCCTGGTTTGAAGGAGTGAATCCGCGAATTGTTCGTGATATTCAGCAGGGAGAGCATGAGTTGCCACAGTTGCTGGAACTGAGCGATCGAATCATAGCTGATTCACAGTTTAACGCTTCCGAACTTGAAAAATTGGGATTCAAGGCCCAAGTTCTCGAGTTGGCAGTAGATCCAGATCGATGGGAAGAAGCGGCTAACCCCGGTGTCTCAGCCCTCGTTCGAAACGATCCAGGGATACACATTCTCCATGTCGGTCGGCTTGCCCCAAACAAATGTATTGAAGATCTGATTCGAGCCTTTTATTTTCTTCATCATTTTATCGATCGAGCAAGTCATCTCTGGCTTGTCGGAATTGATATCGATACTGAGCTCTACTCTTTCTCTCTTCGGCACCTTGTGCATGAGCTTGACCTTATAGACGCTGTTCAATTCGTTGGATGTATGGCTGATTCTGAAGTGAGAGCACTCTACGAGAATTGTTCGCTTTATGCTTGCATGAGTGAGCATGAGGGGTTTTGCTTGCCGGTGCTTGAAGCGATGCACTTCGGTCTCCCGGTGGTGTCGTGTGATGCCACAGCGCTTGCTGATACCGTCGGAACTGGTGGTATCCTCGTTCATGAGAAAAGGTATCCAGAACTTGCTGAGCTCTTTGCAGAGGTGGCGCAGAACAAGGCTCTTCGCGATCATCTCATTCAGCTTGGACATCAGCGGGTCAAAGAGCTTTCCTTTGAACGATTTGAAGAGCGAGCCTCTCAGCTTTTCTCTGCAAATTCCTTCTCAACTACCTCTGTCAGGAGAGTTTCTCAGGAGAGTCGCGAGTGCTAGTCGGCCTCGATACCAGCGGGCTTGATGAGCACTTCAGAGAGCATGCCCACCGTGGTACTGGCCGCTATATCTCAAAGCTCTGGTCGCACCTCGAAAAACTGGATCAATCCGTTACACAAGTAGAGTCGGTTCGGCCAATGCTCAGTTCTTCGCGATGGTCGGCGGAAGCCCTTGTTCAGAGCTATTTGCCGTTTGGCAAAGCGACCGTATCTCGGCAACTCCTTTTTCCTCTGCGATTGATGTCAAAGTCCTACCGGCGGTTTGATCTGCTGCACTTTCCGGCCCATATTGACGCGCCGAGTTGGAGTGTACGACCCATCGCTGTCACGGTGCTTGATCTCATTCCAGTTGTGCTGTCAGACCTGTATGCGCCTGAGAAGTACACCTGGCGTTTTACCCTTGGGAGATGGCTCGAGCTTCAAGCTATTCGCAACGCTCAGCTGATCTTTGCGATTAGCCAACATACGGCCGATGATGTCCAGAGAGTACTCGGGATTTCCCAAGAAAGAATCGTGGTGACGCCGCTTGGGATAGACGAGAATTTTTCTGTTGACCCGAATATTAGAGGTGAACAGAAAGAATCAGTCCTGGATCGTTTTGGGGTACCAAAGGGGCATCCTACTGTTGTGTATGTTGGCGGAATCGACCAACGAAAGAATACAGAGGGACTTCTTGGGGCCTTTGAGTCGCTCTGCCACCTCTGGCAGGCCCAGGTGAATTCTCCGCAACCACACCTTCTGCTTGTCGGAAAAATTCAAAGTGATGGGCTCTATCCCCGACTCAGAGAACGTATCAAGAATTCACCGTTTTCGAGTCTCGTTCACGAAACAGGATACGTCGCCGATGGAGAACTCCCGTTGCTCCTCCAATCGTGTTCCGTATTTCTCTTTCCAAGTCTTTATGAGGGGTTCGGTTTACCGCCACTCGAGGCAATGGCGTGTGGCATTCCGGTCGTGAGTTCGAATCGTTCATGTCTCCCAGAAGTGTTAGGGGATGCCGCGCTTTTCTTTGATCCGGAAGTTCCAGATAGGGCTGCGGAACATATAAGAGACCTGTTGCTCCACACTGAACTCTATCAATCACACCGTTCTCAAGGCTTTAAGCAAGCCAAAAAATTTTCCTGGAGCAAGACGGCTGAACTTACTTTCCAGGGATACGAGCGGTTTCTGCATAATCCTCAGTGGGCGTACCCAGGAGAAGTCTCAAAGAGAGCATAGAGCAAGACCTTTCACCTTCTTGCAGCCGAGAGAGAGAAGTGCGCTGACTCTGGAACCTTTCGAGTGTAGAGTGCAGGGATATGTTTTATCGATTCCTTCGTTCTCTAGCACTCTTTCTTCGTGGGCACTTTTTCTCCCGGTGTTCAGTTATAGGAGAGCCGCCCTGTGAAGATGGGCCAGTGATTGTCGTGGCGAATCATCCGAATTATTTTTTGGATCCATTTTTACTTGCCTCGGTGTTTCGGCGAGAACTTTTTTTTCTGGCAAAATCGACCCTCTTTACTTCCATCACTTCGCCCTTGCTCAGAGCCGCTCATCTGCTCCCAGTCTATAGGATGCAGGATGGGGGTGAGAATCGGGCCGAGAAGAATCGACAGGTCTTTGCTTCGGTCATAGAAAAACTTGAGGCTCGAACGGGCATCGCTCTTTTTCCCGAAGGGATCAGTGCTGGGGAACGCAAACTGCACCCGATAAAGACTGGAGCCTCTCGAATGGCTCTGGAGGCCGAGGCGCAGAACGAGTTCTCTCTTGGAGTATGTATCCAACCAATTGGTATTACGTACGCTCGGTTCGGCCAGTTTCGGAGCTCAGTGACACTCTCCTTCGGTCGTCCGATCTCAGTGGCTGACTTTCGTGAAGAGTATCATAGCAATCAGAGAGGTGCTGTTCAGGCTCTCACTTTCTCTATTGAGCAGGGAATTCGTGAACAGATAGTAGAAGTCGATGAAGACCGACTTCTTGCTGAGGATATTGCTGAGATTTATGCGACTAAGGATATTGGAAATCACGATCTCGAACGATTCAAAGAGATCGCTCTTCACTTGCGAAAAGCTCGAGAGATTCCGACGAGTGAGCGTATTCGAATTGAGCGTAGGATTGATCAGTTTCTCCGATTGCGAGCCCAATGGGGACTCGATTTTGACCAGCCACTTGAGCCCCCGCTTTCGCAGTTTCAGGCTCTTTGTCTCACGGGACCCTATCTTCTTGGGCTGCTCGTGGTGGAGCCACCGTATTGGCTGTTGCGGTACATTTTTCGATTCCAAAATAACGAGGCCGTTGCGGCGGGCACGCGAAAGCTTTTCATCGGTGCAGGCGTCTTCGGGCTTTGGTTTGGGACGCTCTTCTCTTTCCTTTTGTTTCTTTCGAAATCTCTCACCCTTTCGAGTTCGTTATTGCTCGTTTTCATTCTCTGCTCGATCGTCGTAAGCTGGCATGGGCATCGAGTGCGGCTCTTTCTTTTGGGTTTGCTTCGTCCAGGTGGCGCTTCCCCAGTCGAAATGCTGCGCATTCTTCGCGATGAGCTGATCAACGATCTGGAATGCTACCGCTCATCCTCTTTGGATAATTCATGAAACTTACTCGAGCACTTTTGAAGTACGGGTTTGGGTTGTTCGTCCTCGCGATCGTCATCCTCTTGGTGCCGTTTGGGGAGGTGGTTTCGGCCGCGCGAAATCTTACCCTGGAGTCAATCGGAGTGCTGCTCTTGGTATCAGTGCTCCTTATCTATGTCAGTGTCTTGAAGTGGAAGCTCTTTTTAGAGGCCTACGGAACTTCGCCCAATATCTTGTGGCTCTTTCATCTGTACCTCGTGGGCTACTTTGTGAACTTGCTTTTCCCGAGCTTTCTGGGAGGCGATGCGTATCGGAGTTGGAGCGTTGGCAAACGGTCGTCTCACCATACGGCTGCAGCTGCAACGGTTCTCGAGCGATACACTGGATTTCTTGCGATGCTTTTTTTGGGAGCGTGCGCACTCTTTTTTGTCGATAACGTGCCTCGTCCAGTGGTTGTGAGCGTGCTTGGTTTTGGAGCGATTCTATTCCTCGGAACTGTAGCGGCCCTTTCCTCGAGAACCCTTCGTCTCCTTCCGGGCGGGTGGAAGGTGACCAAGAAATTGGCCCAAGTTCAGGAGGCGTTTCACCTTGCTCGAAGAAATCTTCCGTTGCTCTGGAAGGTTGTCGTGCTTTCGTTCTTCTTTCATGTTGTTGCCGTGATGAACGTTGGGGTGGCGGCTGCTGCTGTTGGATGGCACGACTTTTCTTGGATTGAGCTTTGTACAGTGGTGCCCCTGATCCTATTGATCGGGTCTATCCCGCTTTCACCGAGTGGCCTTGGGCTTCAAGAGGGAGCCTACGTCTATTTCCTAGCCCTCCTGGGGGCAAGCCCGGCTGAAGCCCTCGCGGTTGGGCTCGTACTCAGGGCAAAGATCTATTTTCTGGCGTGTTGTGGAGGAGTTGGCTTTGGGGTCGAACGACTCCTTCAACAGAGACGGCCCGAAGGGTACCTCCAGGGCGAGAAATCCTAGTCCAGTTTCCCCATGAATAATGTGTGCTTAGGCCTGTCTTTAAAAAACCTGAAGCATCGAACAGTGTTTCCCTGATTCTCTTGTGTCAGGCGACGAGTTGGGATTCTCGCTTGGACTATGAAAATCAGGCTTAGGGGGAACTATGGATCACGATTATACCGAGGAAGGGATCCTCGCGGGAGTACTAAAAACTTTTCTTGAATTCTTGCCGTACCTTGTCGGAATCGGTGCGCTAGCAGTCTTTATAATCGGTCGCTCTTAGTTCTTAGAGGGACGAATTCTCTTCGGAGCAATGGGCGTACCTGCTGAGCGTTGCGCAAGATTCCCAGTAGAAGGAACCCTTTGAATCATTTCGTGAGGGGCTGATCCATCAAAAGCAAAATTTTCAATCACAGCAGCCTCAGCGAGAGGAAGCTCAATCTCTCCGATTGATTCTTCGGACTCAGGTCCGAGATATGGCTCTTTCGAACGGGGAGCAGATGTTCTCTTACTCAGAGAGAGTACTTTTGCGTTGCTCTGCTGATCTCCTTTGGCGCCATCATTTTTGGCACTTTCGCTCCTGGCACCATCGCTTCTGGCACCACCGTTTTTAGCACCATCGTTCACGCAGTCCAAGGCAGGGATGTCACAGATTCGCTGAGCAATACGATCTCTCCTGTGGGCCTGATGAGCACGCCACAAGAGATTTTCACTGATCAGGCCATTACACCCACGACAGGTAAAATTATCCCAGTTCAAGGTAGCTGCCAGACTCAAACATGTTTCGTAATTGTCGCAAGAATAGCGTCTTCGAGGAGGTTCCATCGGAGCGACGACGTCGCCTGACCCACGGTCTTCAATAACTGGAAAGGGACCTTGTTTGCCTAACATCGCCAGGTGCTTCGCCCTTAGTTGGTCGGAAGAAATCAAACTTCTCTCTACCGTCGAAGTCAGCTTTACACAATTGATCGCCCTTATCAAATAGAGAACCTTCAAAAGAAACGCCGCACAACCGCCCTTGAGAGAAATTTTAGGTCGAATGATCATTCACTGTTTCTTGCTATTCGATTTGACTAGGGAAAGGAAATCTGTACGTTCCCCTGCTACCAGTAGGCACTGTCCCGGGAAATTGAGAGAGGAAGCGGCTTTTTGCTGAGTGCCTTTCTTGTTGATACATTCTCTGCTCTCGGGTTGCAAAGCCCAAGGCTTGTTCTGAAGGTGACTCGCCCTTCGTGAGTTGTTCTTCTTGCAATCACATTCGGTATCGTAGGCGATATGCTACAAGAGATAAGTGACAGTGGTCGCGGAAAACCAACGCTCGTATTACGTGAACGGGGAGCGTATGCGGAATACATTTTGTCGCTGCAACAGACCTTCGGTCCGGAACGACGAATCGTACTGCTTGAGACAGAGCGTGTCACAAACCAAAATCTCGATACTCTGCTATCAGAATTTGAGAAGTACTATTCTTCAAAGTCCTTTCGACAGGTGTCCCTCATCGGATTCGGCAGGTGCTCATCGCTCTGTGAGCGCTTCATCTTCGCTGGCCTCGCTCGGTGTCGAACTCTGTGTCTCGTAGATGGAGTAACGAAACCCTCTCCCGGTTTCAGGGAGCGAGTCTTCGAAAAATTGGAGCAAAGCCTTCCGCTCGGGCTTCCGTTTCGGGCGCCAAAAGCAAAATTCTACGCGACTTCTCTCCTGCAGCGCCTTCGGTGTCCAACTCTTGTCGTTGTGACTCCCGGTGCGTCCCAGTACGAGGTGGAAGAATCGCGAGTTCTTCTCCATCGGCTCCCAATTGCCTGGGGTGAACTCCTCGGGGCTACAGTGGATTTCGAAGCCTTTGCCCGTCGAGTGGTGGATTTTCAACAAGTTCCCGCCAAAAGGCCGCAAAAGAATGCTCGAACTCAAGCTCAGAGTGCTGATAAGCAAGCAGCGGCCTCTTCGCATGGCTAGCTCGCGAGCTGTTCTTCGACGATCTGCTCAAAACTTTGGTTTTTCTGGAACTCGATCTGAGTTCTGCTCTTCAAGAGGTGTTTCGTGTAGCTGTATCCGGCTTCCATAAGACCGATCAAATAGTCCGGGTCGAGAGCGACATAACTCATCACCTCGTACGCAAGGTCTTCTCCAATTCGGTTCTTCAACAATTTGAAAACCGGCCACGTGGGACCAACCGCTTCAATGAAGCGACCTGTGGAGCGAGCAACCGCATGCTTCAAGATCGGGCCAAATGGACTTCGATTCCGGATAACAAAGGTCTCTGGTGGACGGACACAAAATGTTGAGTGTTCAGCAGGGACCTCCCAATCGGGTCGGCTATCGTGTGCGTGATTGTACTGGTCAAGCCAAAAGGCCCTTCCTGAAATATCACATATAATCACCCGTTCTGCACCGAGCCGGGCCGCAGGATCAACCGGAACGTTCTGTGAGATTCCGCCGTCTACCAGCCGGAGCTTTCCTAACTGAGTATCGATTTCTACGGGTGGGAGAACGGAAGGGAGTGCTGCCGAAGCAAATCCGTGCTTAGCCGTAAGAGTTTCAACTGCACACACCTGAAATGATGCTCCAGCGAGCATATCTTGAGCCAATTCCTTGTGAGAACTGAGGAACAAGAGAGGTTTTCGCTCGGTACCTTCGAGAGTGGTCATAACAGCGACTGCTTCAAGGTTCGGGTGTCTCTCGTTTGGGGCAAGCCCACCGGCTTCAGTAATTACACTATCAACTTGGGTCATAAGGGGAGTTGGATCAAAGATCGCATCACTCGTTGGCTTCGGGCCGGGTGACATATACTGAAGGACTGCCATCCGTATTGCTCTGAGAAAAGCAGAAGAGGGAGACCCCGCGAAGGTGTTCTTAAATGTTCGCATGCTCCAGAGTTGCTCGAGTTGAGAGACGGACTCTGAATATCCCTGCTTGAGGCAAGCGCTGAAGATCAGTCCGTTAATTGCCCCGATGCTACTTCCAATGACGATTGAGAGATTCTTTGGATGCCGTTCAAAGTAGGGAACAAGTGCTCTCAACGCGCCGGCTTGATATGCTGCGCGAGATCCACCTCCAGACAAAACGATTGCAAGTTTGGCCTCACTCCTCTGAAGGGGAGCTTCAAATTGAATCGCTTTCCTATCTGGTTCTTGTGGTCGACGTCGCATCTCTTTGGCCTCCTCAACAGAGGCCCTCCTAAAGTCACTTTCGACACTCTCGTTTCTCGACTTGAGATTTCAGTGAGTTAACCTGTTATCTCTCTAAGATGACAACTGAAGTGAGAGAGATACGAAATGACCGACTGCTCCCCCTACTTTCCTCCAATTTCCTGATTCAGAACAAGGCCTTTGAAATCCTTGTCGCCGGAAAGACCGTTCAATTTAGTCCGCTGCTGCGTTGGTGTTGCTGACCCTTGGGCAAGAGAAGTCCCGTGGAGCTCT
>JAGRAO010000094.1 GCA_020434565.1 Bdellovibrionales bacterium | reverse complement strand
CTTTATTCGAAGGGGAATGAACATCGGTGGATAGGGCTTGTTGGGTTTTTCACCCGTTGCTTGCTCAATCAACCACCCTTCGTAATCTTCAAGAAATGCTCTATCTCGAGCGCGGAGACTCTCGTGACTCACTCGCTGGCTTCTCGTAAGCAGGCTATATGCAAACCGTTGCGGTTCCAATCGAGTCTTGAGGGATACGTTCTCAAACCACTCTGTACTATTTCTCGCGGCACTTTGAAGGCGAAAAACCTCTATTTCCCGCTTTTCTTGGTATATCTCCAGTGCCTGTGGGATCGAGAGACCGTCCGAGAGTGCCTCTGCGAGCGCAATGGCACTCTCCATAGCGAGCTTTGTTCCAGACCCTATTGAATAGTGCGCGGTGGCGGCCGAATCTCCGAGAAGGACAATATTTTCGTGGTGCCATCTTCCGCAATGCACTCTTCGAAATTGAACCCAGGCATCACTCGACGTAACAGTCGGATTGTTCGATCTCAGTTTGTGCCCTTGCAGAAACGATCCGAAGAGTGATTCGCAAAACGATATGCTCTCATCTTTGGACATCTCTTTCAGTCCTGCAGCCTCCCAGACTGATTCGGGGCACTCGACAATGAAGGTGCTGGTATCATCGCTGAAGCGGTAACAGTGGGCCTGAAACCATCCGTGCTCCGTCTCTTCAAAGAGAAAGGTGAAAGCAGTGAAGAGATAATCGGTGCCAAGCCATATATAGCGGCACTTCCGAGTATCGATCTCGGGATCAAACGCTGAGGAGTATCGCTGGCGCACTCCACTATTTACCCCGTCGGCTGCGACGACAACGTCGTACTCATGAAAACAGCTCGGATCAATTTCGCCTCCGAATTCAATGTGAGCGCCAAGTTGCTGAGCGCGCCTCGTGAGAATCTCAAGGAGCTTGTGACGACCAATTCCTGAGAAACCGTGCCCAGAAGAGTGAAAGCACTCACCTCTCAGGTGGATATCTATGTCGTCCCAATGAAAGAGAGCATTGCGGATCTCCTCGGAGCTAACGGAGTCTTTCGCGAGGAAGTTTTGAAGTGTTTCGTCAGAAAACACCACGCCCCAACCAAAAGTTGATCCTTTAGCGTTTCGCTCGACAATACGAATTTTGTGCGTCGAATCGCGAAGCAACATTTGGATTGCAAAGTAGAGTCCAGCAGGACCACCACCAACAACGAGAATATTCACAACACTCCTTTCATCGGTTTACGAGTGGCCTCTCGCACTGAAAAACACCCTTCACCAAGTCCCTGTCAGACGAAGCAGATGGGAATTCCTCTACACCGCTTTCTCGCAGGGGAATGTTTCTCGCAGGGGAACGTTTCTCGCAGAGATACGTCCTCAAAGCGAGGGACAAATGCCTCTCTTCTGAAACGCTCGTGTTTTGAGAGCGTGAAAAAGGGGTCTTTCGCTCGCGGGAATATAGCATCCCTGCAACAGAAATCGAATGTTTCATTTACTTCGAGCGAGCAAGAATTCATACTTTTACCCTCATTTTATTCCGAGAGAGCAACAGGCTCGGAGTCTCTCCGTCTCATTGAAATACACCTTCCGACGGGGTGAAGAGAATGAGTGTCTCTTAAAGATGAGTGTCTAATAATAGGGGGCCCTAGCAGTGGACGATAACCGTCTTGACTATTCTAACTACCTCCACGTTGAAGAGATCCTCTCTCACCAACATCTGATCAGTGAACGACACGGGAATGCGGCGCACATCGAGATGCTCTACATCATCGTTCATCAGGTGTACGAGCTCTGGTTTAAAGAGATTATTCACGAGCTTGATTCAGTTCGAGCGATGTTTCGTGAAGACTATGTCAACGAAGAGAGTATCGGTGAAGCAGTTCGAAGATTGCATCGGATTGAAAAAGTTCAACAACTTCTCATCCAGCAAGTTGATGTATTAGAGACTATGTCGCCACTTGAGTTTCTCGATTTCCGAAAGTATCTCGGTACTGCGTCCGGCTTCCAGAGTTTTCAATTTCGCTTGCTTGAAAATAAACTGGGCTTAAGGCCAGAAGAGCGTCTTCAGTACGCGAATAAAGGGTATGCAGAGGAGTTTGATGAAAAGAAGACAGCTCTCATAAAGCAGACCGAGCAGGAGCCCTCGCTCTTTGAGCTCGTTGGACGATGGCTTGAGCGAACTCCCTTTGTGAGTTTCAAGGAGTTTCACTTTCGAGATCAATTCTTGAAAGCGGTATCTCAAATGCTTCGAGCAGAAAAGGAACTGGTTGAGAAGGATACGGCTCGTTCTGACCAAGAACGTCAGATGATGTTGGGGCGTATCTCAGAAACTGAAGAATCCTTTAAGGCGTTTCTCGACGAGAAAGAACACGACAAGATGGTAGAGCGAGGACTGCGTCGACTCTCCTCTCAGGCAACCCTCGCCGCCCTCTTTATCCAACTGTACCGAGATGAGCCTATCTTGAGGCTCCCGTCTGAGCTTCTCGATACGCTGGTTCAAATTGATGAAAACTTTACGAACTGGCGTGCCCGACACGCGGTTATGGTGCATCGCATGCTCGGAAGAAAGATGGGAACTGGTCATTCGTCTGGGTATGATTACCTCAAGCGGACCATTGAGAAACACAGGATTTTCTCTGATTTCTTTAATCTCGCGACGTATCTTATACCGCGCTCTGAGCTTCCGCCGCTTCCGCCAGAGGTGAAAAAGCAACTTGGATTTTATCATACCGCAGCATCGTAGCTCGGTGCCACTTTTGCACGAGAAGGACAAAATAGTTGAGTGAACGATGCCGTATATTTTAAGTGGAATGATTCGCTCTGAGATGCCCGGTCTTTGGGGAGAGGGGAGTGCCTATTCTCGGGAGAGCGTATACCGCCTCTCTGATACAGGTGGCCCTCCCGTGAACTACGATCGACACACATTGGGACCTCACAGCATTCCGCACGTTGATGCCCCGCTCCATATCCTTCATGAGGGTGAGTCAGTGAGCGAATGCATGAATTCCGCGAAGTGGTCGCACTCGTTTTTTGGACCAACCCTCGTGGTTCGTTTACAAGGAGATCGATTTTCTGATTTCGAGGGCGGCGGCAACACAAAACTGTGGCGGATAAATCGAGAGGAACTTCAAGAGGGCATTCTCCGAGCGTCTGGCTGCGATCGTGTACCGGAGAAACTCATTCTTACTGCTGATGCTGCACCAGTCGATGAGTGGGGTTTTTGCGATCCGAACTACGTCCTCGTTCTCGATGAAGAGGCAGCCGAATTTCTCGTCTCATCTCCGGCTTTCAATGCCTACGGCACATCCTGGAAATCAACGGATTTTCAGCCCGGCTCAAGAGAGCGCCCGATCCATAAAATTCTTTTTCGTCAGGCGCTTCTCTTTGAGTACCTCAAGCTCGTTGACGTTCCAGAAGGGGAATATTTCTTAAGCGCGTTCCCTCTCTTCCTTGAAAATGCAAGTGAATCACCGCTCACCCCAGTTCTATTTTCTCGAGGAGAGATAGACTGGGAGGAGGGAGAGACTTGACGCCAAATCTAAGAGTGAGGTTTTGTTCCATTCGAAAATGTACCTGAAAGAGCTTCTTTCAGAATGATCATTTCCTCGGATTCAAAAATCTCGACGAGTATGTCCACGCGCGAATCTGGGCTCTCGATTGCCAAAGCGAGATCCTTAGCAACTGAACACTCTGGGCCAATATCTCGTCCGCATGTCAGCTCGGTCAAACTTGAAATAAACTCGTCACTTATTGACTCGTACTCGGCGGCAATGACTTGCTCAAGGGGGGAGCTATTTGGGGGGGTTGTCGTAACAGTTATCACAATAAAACTTCGGAGGAAGATATTATTAAACTGACACTCAACAATCCCTCCGACACACGAACTCAGGCCACGGTCTTTGCGACTAAACTTTGGTCGGGGAAAACAAGATTGGTTCGTAGACGTAATCGAAGAAGCTGGCTCATAAACAAGATCGCATCGTCCGCCGGTAATACCCCCTTCTCCACCTACCGAGGTCATGCTCGCTGAACTCATTCCCCAAGTTAGAGGTTCCTTGCCCGTGGGTGCAGGCGTATCGAGCGAACCACCTTCACAGCTCTTTATCGCGGTCTTTTCGCTTCTGGCCTGCTTTAGCCGCTTCTGCAACCGCTTTACCTTCTTTTTCGCCGCGCCACTGTTTCTGGCGTTCTGAAGCTGTCCAGAGAGCTTTTTGACCCTTTTCGTTGCTACGCTCTTTGCCTTTTTAAAGGTTACGGGGACTTGTTCTGCATTCTTTAATTGAAGAACGACTGGGTTGGACTGATCTGAGAGATCGCAGAAATATTTCGTCGAGATCTGGGCTATCGAAGAATCTTCGGCGATTGCCTGAGGAAGTTGGACGATTCCAATTCCGAAGAGTAGCAATGAAAAAAGCTGAATTATTCTATTCATTCTCAATCCTCCCACGACACCAAATCCGACAGCACCCTAACAGGGTAAAGGAACAGATTCCAGTTGAATCAAGGAAGAAGAGTGTCTCTCTGACGCTACTCAACCCTACCTC
This sequence comes from Bdellovibrionales bacterium, assembly GCA_020434565.1. Lineage (GTDB taxonomy): Bacteria > Bdellovibrionota_C > UBA2361 > UBA2361 > RFPC01 > JAGRAO01. The sequence continues at coordinate 8,986 of JAGRAO010000094.1, read as the reverse complement.
AGAAGATTTTATGAACCTGAAGTTCTTTGAACTGAATATCTTAGGGGGATTAGGAAAATACTATTTCTGGCCCAGTCTTTCCACAACCCAAAGCAGCTGAGTGAAATTCGCTCTAGACCGGCGCATGAGGCGAAAATCAAAATCGCCTGGTTACTCCGAAGCCACTCTAGCCAAGACAGGCAGAGGCAGGGGAGAGACGAAATTCTATCCCTTAGTAAACTGTTCTCTCTCTCACGTTGAGCGTTGCAGTCTCACTCGCGAGGGCGTTGATTGCTCCGTCTTCCTGGGCCCAAATTCGAAAGTCTATGTCCACGTTCTTCTTGTTCTTAAGGCAGGCTCTTCCCCGCTTCGTGAAACGTACCTTGAGCTTCTTTGATCGAGTAGGAGACGTTTTAACTTTGCCTTTGGCGACGATGGTTGGGCAATTCCGAGCTCGAAAAATGCTGGCACTTGTCGATGACTTCGCTCCCAAAGTACGGGCTGTTGAGGTCGTCCCCTGAGCTTGGACAGTGACGGGGACATTTGTTGGTCCGAGGGTTGCTCTGGTAATTTTTTCGACGAGTCTTCGGATCTTTTGGTTTCGCATCCCGTCAAGTATATCGTCGGTTACTTGATTGATTGCACGAACGATCTCTGAACCAAGTGCTGGATCAGAAGGTGTTGGAGACGCCGTTGGAGTGGGGATCGGAGTTGGAAATCCCGTGTAGGGAATTGCTGGGCAAGGGCGATTGAAGCCATCTTGACCAAATATTTTCACTCCAAGGTGAACATCGCCACTTTCAGGAAGCACAAATTGACAGGTCCACACAATTCGATTCGTGACGTTTGGATCTTGCGCTCCCATTCCGGTACATGCACCTGTGAACCCTTCGAAATTCCAATTACAATAGGCAGAATCAGGTGGGCGCACGTCAATCGGAATCTCAGTAGAACTCTCGTCGACAATTGTCACTGTAACAATATCGAATGACTGCCACTCATTGGGCTGAGGAGAGCCGAACGTGGTGTCACATTGCACTCTACCAGTTGCTTTTGACCCGAGCGAAGCCCGAGGGCAACTCATCGATTGAGTTCGGCCTTCTGCTCCAAGATAAACAAGCCCATACGCCGCGCCATTTCCACCGGCATCCTCCATTGTAACAATGACTCTGCCACTAACCTGAGCAGAAGTGTTCTGTAAAGGAAGGATGAAGAGGGCAACGAAGGCTGAACTCAAAAACAGAATAAGACTGGGCCGGTGAGGCCAACGCAGATGGGGCTTTGCAAGCATGGGATGTCTCCTATGAAACTGGTCGAAATGGTATTTCCTTCTCAAACACGAATCAAATTAAATGTTTCTTTTAGCCGACACCCGATTTCCCCTTTCTGAAAAGCACCATCTTCAGAGCTTGTATCCCCTGACTACGGGCTTCTGCTGGGGAGCAATTGTACGAGGTGACTTTCCGAAGAGTTCGGGCAACCAGTAGGAGAGAAGTTGATGCGCTGGCCAGGGATTGCAAACCTTTTCTTTCACTGAAAAGAGTCCAAAAACATCTCACTCTTTCTGCTCTCCCTGGCCAGCGCCTTTCGACTGGTGACTTTGATCACTGAGACGTTTCAGGGAAGATGACGTTCTGGGAACGACATCGCCGCGGCCTCCGAACGGAAGCCGATGACTCACGAGCCGCTGGTCGAGACAGGCGTGACCACGACCGTGATGTTCGTGCGGTACCGGAACACGACATCGAGGGGATACTCACCCCCGACGAAGTTGGTCGGCACATTTTCGAGCATGCACTCCTTGCCGGTCATCGGATCGATGTAGGAGAACTGGCCGTTGCCGCTCTCCCGGACCTGCACCATGACTCGGCTGCGGAAGGTGTGATCGATCTGCTCGTTCGCGATGGGGAGCTCGCACCCACCACCGGAGGAGACAGTCGTCCCGGTATTCACCCGGGTCTGGGCGCACAGGCCGTTGGAGTGTCCGCTGTTGTGCTCGCACTTCTCCTTCCCACAGCACTTGTCGTTGAGGTTGTCGACTCGATCCTCGAGTCGATCGACTCGGTGGTCGAGGCAGTTGACCTGAGACTGGCTTGCGCAGCCAACACCAGGCAGGATTCCCCCCGTGAGGAGAACCATCGTCGAGATGAGAGAGATTTTTCTGAACATTGAACCGCGTCCTTTCTTAAAAGGAAAACCGTATGTACCAGCCAATCGCATGGCCAGCTCATCAACTCTTCTACGCGCACTCTTGATCTGAAAAAAGGATGCGTTGATATAGCAGCCCATTGCTTTCAGAACAAGGTCTCTGAGTTGGAATCCATGCTCTTCTGTCGGCTTTAGGCTTGATCTTTTTGGGTTTTTTCTGCCTGCTCGGTCTTGGAGATCAGGATCAGAGTCGTGATCTCGGGAATGAAATTTCAATGCGACTTCAAATCTCGTCAGTTGAGACAAGTGGTGGCTTGGCATGAGGGTCTCTCATGCTTCGATAATCGAAAATTTGATTAATTACAGGAGCCTATTTACCAATTTTCCGCTGCTGACGTAGTGACCTTCAATTTCAAAGTGTTATCCTCTTCTTCGTATGAAAGAACGAAGTTTTCACCTTGAGCTCTCTGAAAAGCACTATTCGCCTGAAAAAGTCGAACAAGCCGTATATGACATGTGGCTAAGGGCGGATTGCTTTACGGCTGATGTGTCATCTCAGAAACCACCCTATTCCATTGTGATCCCTCCGCCAAACGTGACAGGTCGCCTGCACATGGGACACGCCCTGAATAACACGCTGCAAGATGTCCTCTGCCGCTACAAACGGATGTGTGGCTTCGACGTTTTGTGGGTTCCAGGAACTGATCATGCGGGGATCTCTACTCAGAGTGTCGTGAAAAAGCATCTCGATGCAGAAGGAATTGATTATCGCTCACTCGGGCGAGAGCAGGTGATCGAACGGATCTGGAAGTGGAAAGAGAAGTACGGCGATCAGATCCTCCTTCAGCTAAGAAGGCTTGGTGCTTCTTGTGATTGGACTCGTACTCGTTTCACGATGGATGACGGACTTTCGCGGGCTGTTCGAACGCTCTTTAAGCGGTTTTATGACGAGGATCTCATCTATCGGGGTAAGTATATCGTAAACTGGTGCCCGGTGGATCGAACTGCTCTCTCGGATGACGAGGTTGAAACAAAAGACGGTGGAGAGCCAGGGCACCTGTGGCATTTCCGTTACCCGTTTTCAGATGGGAGTGGGTACGTTGAGATAGCGACCACCAGGCCAGAGACCATGTTCGGAGATACAGCGATCGCCGTGAATCCCAAGGATGAGCGCTTCCAGGCACTTGTGGGGCGCTCTGTGACTCTCCCTCTCGTCGGACGAGAGATTCCTATCATCGCAGATGATTACGTTGATCCGGAGTTTGGAACCGGTTGTGTCAAGATTACCCCAGCTCACGATCCGAACGATTTCCAACTCGGTCTTCGGCATAACCTTCTTCAAGTGAACGTGATGAACGAAGACGCCACTATGAATGACGAGGTTCCCGAGGAGTTTCGAGGGCTGGATCGGTATGTCGCTCGGAAAAGAGTTGTCGCCGCGATGGAGAAACAGGGTCTTCTCGTTCAGATCGAAGATCGCAATATCCCAGTTGGACGAAGTTATCGATCGAAGGCAGTGATTGAGTACCGCCTCTCGGACCAGTGGTTCGTGAGGATGAGGCCGCTCGCAGAGCGAGCTCTTGAGGCATCTCAAGCTGGAAAAGTGACTTTTTACCCGGAGCGGTGGGATAGCTTTTATCAGAGCTGGCTCGGAAAGATTCGCGATTGGTGTATCTCACGCCAGATCTGGTGGGGGCACCGAATTCCCGCTTGGTACCACGTTGATACGGGTGAGATCCTTGTTGATGTCGAAACTCCCGAACGGGTTTCAGCTGAGCCTGAAAAGTGGGTCCAAGACGAAGATGTGCTCGATACCTGGTTTAGTTCGGCTCTTTGGCCGTACTCAACGCTTGGCTGGCCTGAAGAAACACCGGAGCTTAAACGCTATTATCCGACAAGTGTTCTCGTAACTGCAAAAGACATCATCTTCTTCTGGGTTGCTCGGATGGTAATGACAGGACTCTACAATCTCAATGAAGTCCCGTTTCACAAGGTGCTGATCAATTCAATCATTACGGACGAAGATGGCGAGACGATGTCGAAATCGAAAGGAAACGGCATCGATCCTCTGCATGTTATTGATGGGGCAACTCGCGAGGACCTCGAGGGGCCGGTGCGAGAAGCGCGACCAACGAATATGGAAACGATCCTCAAGCGTGTCTCTGAGAGGTTTCCGGACGGATTTTCTGGAGTGGGCGCGGATGCTATGCGCTACACCCTCTTAACCTCGGCGACTGATGCTCAGCAAGTCGGCGTCTCCTTTAAACGGTTTGATGAGGTAGGACGACCACTGACAAATAAGTTGTGGAACGCCTCAAAACTCGCGCTCTCAATGCTTGAAGATAGTGATGGAGTGAGTCCAGCGGAACCGGAGCTCTCCGATCGGTGGATTCTCGCTAGACTCGACCTCTGTACGCGCCGGGTACGAGATGCATTTGATACCTACGGGATTCATCACGCAGCCGATGGGCTGTATCACTTCTTTTGGGATGATATCTGTGATTGGTATCTCGAGATCGCCAAGCTCCGTCGCAAGACTGGAACTGAGGCCGAGAAAGCTCGAATTGCGCTCACACTTTCGGAGGTTTTTCTCGGGTATCTTCGACTGCTTCATCCGATCATGCCCTTTATTACTGAGGAGCTCTGGGGGAGGTTTTTTGATTGTGCATCTCAGAAGAATCTCTTCTCTTTTGCGAAAGAGTTGAAGGATCATCCTCTCTGTATTCGCGCACCATTCCCTGAGGATCAACGAAGGCACGAAGAAATTTCGCTTGAAGAGTTTGAGTTGTTTCAAGACATTGTACGTTCGGTTCGGAATATGCGAGCAAAGGCCAATGTCTCCTTCAAAACTGCGCTTTCGTTGCAACTCCTCACAGGAAACCCGGAAGTCGAAGGGCAGATCCGCTCAATGAAGGATCTCTTGTGTCAGATGTTAAACTTGAGTGCATGTGATTTTGTCCAGTCACGCCCTGAGGGAAATGCGGTGACAGTGTTGCCGAAGGTTGAGGTCTTTGCGAATCTTTTTGATTTTATTGATGTCGAAGCAGAGCGAAAGCGGACAGAGGGTTCGCTTCAGAAGTTAGAGAAGCAAATTGCTGGACTCGAGCAGAAACTTGCAAATCAACAATTTGTTTCTGGGGCACCCAAAAGTGTGGTCGACGCAGAGCGTGAAAAGCTGCAAATGGCCCTTGAGACTCGAGAGAAACTCAGGGACGCGCTTGGAGAGCTCAAGTCTCTCAACTGAAGTGACATGAGTTTGGAAACGAAAGGTTTGCTCATTAGAGAGAGGAAAAACGAGAATGATTTTAGCATATGTTCATCGTAGTCCGACGGAGAGAGTGGCTGAGCTCTGTTTGCTCGCATCTAAACCCGACCGGTTTTCAGTCCCCATTCCTGTGTTCGCCACACCGGGGACAAAGGGAGGTGTGCTGCTTGTGGGGCCGCATGAAGCTGTCACTGTTGTAGAAGATGGTGAGTGGAGGGTCTTTACCCCGGTAGAGCCCTCTCATCTCTTCCTTACCCCTCCACAGCCAGATCGACCAGGCTTGATTGTGAAAAAAATCAGAGTTCGGATAGAGGAAGACGAGTCGCACCTCACTGAATTTCAGCAGGAAAAGGACCTTCAGACGGGACAGTGGCGCAAGTGGGATCCTGTTAAAATGGCGAAATAAGTGTTCAAAGAATGTAAGTCAGAGAGAAAGCCCTTCCCTTTAAGTGCTTCCCTCCTTACGGTGCAGCTATGACAGCCAGCCCGACGAAACTCGTAAAGAAGAAACTCGACCAAGGAGGAGTTTCTCCGCTCGCTGCGAAAAATTTTTTGTACCAGTATGACAAGCTCCTTCGAGGGGAGACGGGGCTTATCCCGGAATCGGAGATTTCTCCAGTAAAAAGTGCAATGAAGCTTTCTGAGCTTGAGTCTTATCGAGCTTCAGGAGTCGAAGCGCTCAAAAAGCTCCTTGTTGTCAAATTGAACGGCGGTCTCGGGACGAGTATGGGATTGTCGGGAGCTAAAAGTCTTCTTCCGGCGAAGAACGGCCTTTCGTTTCTTGATATCGCGTTACAGCAGGTTCTTTCAAACCGAGAGCGATTCAAGACCGCCATTCCCTTTGTTCTTATGAATAGCTTTCATACCGAGAGCGACAGTCGAGAGATTCTTGAACGGTATCCCGAATTGCGAAGGGGAAATGGCGGACTTGATTTGAGCTTTCTTCAGAATAAAGTCCCGAAAATTAGTGTTGCGACTCTTACACCAGCGGAATCACCAGAAACGAAAGATCTTGAATGGTGTCCCCCGGGCCACGGAGATCTCTATCCCGCGTTATTTGATTCGGGCCTGCTCGAGAAGGCCCTGGAGAGGGGGATGGATTTTCTCTTTGTCTCGAACATAGACAATCTCTCTTCCACCTTGGATGAGCGGATTCTCGGATATCTCGCGACTGAGCGATTGGATTTCCTTATGGAAGTTTGTTCGAGGACGGCTGCTGATCGAAAGGGAGGTCATATTGCTCAGCGGTTGGATGGCTCGCTTGTGCTTCGAGAAATCGCTCAGTGCCCTGCTGAGGATTTAGAGTCCTTTCAGGACTATGAGCGTTACTCCTTTTTTAATACAAATTCGCTGTGGCTCAATCTGCGCTCTCTCTTCGATGAGATATCTGCAAACGACGGAGTCCTTCGGCTCCCATTGATTCGCAATCGAAAACGGCTCGACCCGCGCGATCAGAACTCAGACGAAGTCTATCAGTTGGAGACAGCCATGGGGGCTGCTCTTGAATGTTTTAAGCGATCGGCAATTGTGCAGGTTCCGCGAACGAGATTCACTCCCGTGAAGACTACCAACGACCTTCTTGAGTTGTGGTCAGATGTCTTCACGCTTGACGAGAATTTCTCAATTACGAATATCCGTTCAGAATTAAAGGCAAAGTTGGTGATAGATCTTGATCCGAAGTACTTCGGAAGGATTGATGATTTTGAGAAGAGGTTTCCGTTTGGGAGTCCTTCCTTGGTAGAGTGTGATTCGCTCCAGGTTAAAGGAAATTGGCACTTTGGCCGGGAAAACTGCTGCCGAGGGGAAGTCGAGCTTGAAGGGGAGGGCGACCTCGTGTATTGCCTAGCTGACCGAGCAGAACTGAGTGGAAAGATTACCGCTCAATCTCGATTTGTGAAGACTCATGAGTCGAATGAGGTTTAGAGAGCTGCTGAGGAGATAGAGAATCGTGAAACCGACATCGAAAAAGGGGATCTTGCTTGCAGGAGGATCGGGCACTCGACTGCATCCGATTACGAGAGCGGTGAGCAAACAGTTACTCCCAGTTTACAACAAACCGATGATCTATTACCCACTCACAAGTTTGCTCCTCAGTGGGGTTCGTGAAGTGTTGATCATTACAACGCCAGAAGATCAATCTCAGTTCCAGCGATTACTTGGAACAGGAGAGAGTTTGGGTATCTCTTTGTCGTATGCAGTCCAACCGAAGCCTGAGGGATTGGCACAGGCGTTCTTGATTGGAGAGGAATTTTTAGCAGGGGCAGGGGCTGTGCTTGCGCTTGGCGATAATATCTTCTTCGGACACGATCTCTCCGTTGAGTTTCAGGCAGCGGCTCAGCATGGAGATGGAGCCACCGTCTTTGGTTATCAGGTACAAGATGCGAGTCGATACGGGGTGGTTGGATTCGATAAAGAGGGTAAAGCGACAGTGCTCGTGGAGAAGCCTGAGAATCCACCATCGAATTATGCTGTTACAGGGATATATTTTTACGACCCGTCAGTTGTGGAGAGAGCCAAGAACCTTAAGCCGTCGACTAGGGGTGAGCTTGAAATTACGGATCTCAATCGCACGTATCTCGATGACAATTCTCTTCAGGTCCGGAAGCTCGGCAGAGGAGTCGCGTGGCTCGATACAGGGACCCATGCTTCGTTGATACAGGCTTCCATCTTTGTTCAGGCTCTTGAAGAGCGCCAAGGGCTCATGGTCGGATGTATTGAAGAAGTCGCGTACAGAATGGGCTTTATCGATTCGGCGCAGCTCAAGATACACGGGGAGGATCTGGCGAAAACAGATTACGGCCAGTACCTCTTGCGGATCGCCGCTGAACCTGAGTCTTAGAGGCTATTTTTGAGAAGGCTTCTAGAAGTGGTTTCTTTGTGAAATCTCGCCGTTTTACAGTTGCCGTCCTTTTCGTAGGTGTGCTTGTTGCTCTCTATCTCTTCGATTCCCAAACTCCTGAAGACAGGATTAAAAAATTCCTCGAGGAATGTTTTGCGAAGGTGTCAGTCAAAAGTGAAACTCCACCTCTTGAAAGGCTCTTTCGGGCTCACAGGGGAGTTGCCTGTTTTTCGGATCAAGTAGTCATCGAGGTTCATGAGCATGGAGAACTCAGGTCTAAAATTGTTCAAAAACGCTCGCTCGAAGATAGGCTTAAAATTTTGTTCGGCAAGGTGGCGTGGATTCGCTTTAGATCTGATATACATCAGGTCTCGTTCGTTCCCTCTGGAAGCGCTCGTGTAGAATGTACCGTTGAAGTTGCGTGGCAGGAGAACGAGACTCTTTACAGGGAAGAGTTCGAAGCACGATCTACGATAGGGCCTGGTGATGGAGAGCTTTTTATTGAGTCCNTAACCGCAGAGCCAGTAGTAGGAGAAAGTGAGTGAGGATTCCTTGCTGAACGCATTGTGTCCTCCACGCCTGTTTGCGAACGGAAATTAGAGATAGAGGAAATATGGATCCAAAGTATGTCTTTCAACTGCAACGTGTTTCGAAAACCTATCCACCAGATAAGCAGGTGCTCGCTGATATTAACTTGTCCTTTTTTTACGGTGCAAAGATAGGGATTCTTGGGTTAAACGGTGCTGGCAAATCCA
>JAGRAO010000093.1 GCA_020434565.1 Bdellovibrionales bacterium | reverse complement strand
CATGAGGCTCCGGACCGAGTCAGTATCACCTTGAAACCTCTTGGCGATTTTATGGAGCGCATTCACGGCATCTCTTACCTCTTGAGAGGCAGTGCCTTTTCTCTTCATCCACGCATCTTGCTCTACTGCATCCCTTGCCGCATCAAATGCCTCGGGCGAATAGGCAATCAACGTTCCTACGGCCTCTTTAAACTCGGGCTCAGCAGGAATCACCCTCAGTAACTCAGAGAGCCTTTCGAGACGCTCCTCAGCAAATACATCGGAGTATGTTTTCCCCTGCTTGTATTCCTCTTGATAGCTTGTGACCCGATAGTCATCCAGACTTCGAAGCACCGTTGCAAGCATCATATCTCCGTATTCAGAGAACCCCTTCTTCTGGCTGAATATCCCCCGTAAGAGCTCCTGAGGGGGTTTTGACGGCTTCCGGAGTATTCTATTCTCAACTGCGTTGAGCGCACCTACGTCGAACTCTTCTGTTTGGCTGCGTTCAAGCTTCTGAAATCCGAACTCATATCCCTCCTGTCGAAGCGTCTTTCCAATCAGGTGATCGGTGTGATCTTGCACCCGTCCAGAACGAAGATCCTCGGTAATCTGTGCGATACTTACTCCGATTGGACGATAGGCAAGATAGGTAACTTCAGCAACGAGATCGGGGTCGTCGCCCTCTATAGCACTACCCCCGAGAACCTCAGTCATCTTGGCTCTATAGTCACAAAGAAGCTCTTCTCGGTCTGAGCGTTGATCAAGCGCAATGTAGCGCTTTCCAAGAACCGGCGTAATAAATCCCCTCACTTCTCCTCTCAACTCTTGAAGTCGAGCGATCTCCTTCGAGGAGAGTGGTTTTTGCATACAAAGAGTCCTGAGGGCACTGAGATTTTGCCCGACATAGTCGGCATCGATCAGAATCGATTCGACAAGAGAGCCGAATGCTCGCTTCTCTTCGGTGTGAAAATTTGGATCGCTCGTGTGCTCCGAAAGCGCTTTTAGGATAGAGATACAGTGTTTTTCAACATCGGAGGAATATCCTCTCGAGAGAATTCGAATCGCACTCTTTCGAAGCGCTTTTTGATCAAACTGAAGAAACTCAAGGAGTTCGATGAGCGGTGCAAAGTTCGTCCGCCTTGCATTCTCTTGAAGTTTTGGCTGATCGACTAGATCGAGCAACTCTCTTGCACTCCTTGGCTGAACGAGATCAAGGAGAATCTTTAGGTTACCGTATTTTACATTTCTAATTGAATTTGTAAGGTCACTGCTCTTGAGTAGCTGAATGAGGTCTCCTACTTCCTCGATTTTGAGACTTTCGGCAACAAGCCCGATGTTCCTCAGAGCATCTCCTTTTTCATGATAGAGAGAATTTCCATCCCGTGAAATATGGACATCTCCAAGAATGGCTGATCCAAGAAGAGAGATAGTCTCAGAGAACTGTTGGGGTGATTCGTAAGCGAGACCAGAGCAAACATACTTATTGAAGTCCGGGTCGACTATTCGCATGTATGCATAGCGACCCTTATCAAAGACAAACTCTCCAAATTCTTTGGAACCGCGGACTTGGGCTTTTTCAAGTAACGTATCAAGGAGAGTTGGATTTACCTGGGCGAGGCTGTCGACCGGACCAATGGTGAGGCCACCCTTTTTAAACATCTCATGTCCGCTCGCCTTGAAGGCGTTTGAAATCTCCATGAGCTGTTCAAAACTTCTCGGCCTTCCGTAGTACATGATCAGTCGGAAGTACTCACTCGGGAGTCGCATGACGTAGTCTACCGCCCCCTCGTACTTTCCCCCGTGAATTCCCGAGGCCAACGCTTGATGAAATCCGTTTATCTTTTTGTTAAAGGGATCCTGAGAATCAACCCTGTCAAGCATCTCCTCAGTGAGAACCATCCCGGTAAAGAGGGTTGAAGTCGGAAGAACGACAGCATTATCATTCTCTGGGAAAGTGAAGGCACCTAAAATCATTTCGGTGTTATCAGCAAAGCGATCGTCTTCTGCCATTCGTGGAAATCGACGGTGTCCCCCGCTCACAATAGCTTCAGCTTGCAAACGTTCACTGTATTCAGCGACCTTTTCACTTACGAGACCATCTCGCTTCTTGCTTAAGGCCTGTGCTACTCCGGCGACTTTCCCGTGATGAACGACTTTTAAAAAGGCAAGATACGGCTCGTGTTTGCGAAAAAGGTCTAAGATCTCGTGATCGTCAAGGAGGGCCATTCCTGCGCGAGCCCCAATCTGGAGGCGGACCTGTTCAAGTTCTCGCTCGTTTTTTGGTTTCCAATCTTCAGGAAGCTCTCGTTCGGATTCATCGCCAAAGAGCTCTTTGAGAATCTCGGCACATTTTTCACGCGCAGCATCCGCCGACGAAATCGGAGTTCTTGGGACGTAGAGTCCACTCTGTCGCTGTTCATACTGCATGGCGAAAATCGAGTTTGGCCCCTGAGTGTACAGCGGGTCGGAACCTTAATCACAAAAAAAGGAAACCCTCGAAATTTGCTAAAAATGACCTATCCAGCAGGAAATACGACGAGAAATGACCAATTTCTCTTCGTTGTTTCTCTTCCCCGCGCTTGAATAGCGTTCTTAAGACAATATACTCAGCCGCCGGGAGAAGAGCAGTATGACCCCAGAAAACGGAATTCCTCACCCCTCCGAGAGCGATGAGAGGACGGACCACTCACGGAGACCACTTCCAGCTCAGGCAACAGAAGAACCAGTTCCGACCACTCGTTGGAGCGATGCGCTCGAGTGTGACATCCCAATTGGACGGTCTCTTAGTCTTGGAACGATCAAATACGTAGACTCGAATCGTGAAGCGTCGGAAAGATACATCCAGACTCGCGCTCAGCCGATCGAAGTTTTTGGCATCGAGACTATCAACGGCCTTTGCTCGGCGTTTCGTAGCAACTATGAGCGTAGGAACCTTGCGCTTCGGCTACGAGATCCAGAAACGTACGTTCGTGTAGCCGCAGATGCCCCGGTGGTTGATGCAAAGAGTTTCAACTGGATAGAAGCACCTGCTCTTGCTCAGCTTCTTCAAGGAGGTAAAAGCTTCGCAGAACAATTTACAGTCTATTCAAATCTTATTCGGCCTCCGGTTGATCCTGAAGTGGTCGCCTCAAAACAGGACGCTGTAAGACACGTCGTCGAAAATCCATCCCTTCGAGATCAATTGGGAGAGCTTCGGAGCTTTTATGATGCAAATGAGATCCGCCTCTTCAGTGCGTTTGCCCAAAAACCAGACCACCAACCAAGCTGGGACTACTACTCCAAACTCCAGAGTAAAGTCTTAAGTCTCCTTGATTGTATCGAGCGGATTCCTGAGGTGGAGAGTCCTTATCTCAACGCGCTTCGAGACTCGTGCTTGAATGTCAGAAAAGACAGTACGCTTTATCAATTCCTTACGAACCAGATTGTGCGGACCACCCGAGGTATCGAAATCAGGGCAGAGTCCGAAGAAGCCCATGGTTGGCGCTACCGTCCTCATCCGGGATCTGCGTTGGGGCTTCCGCTTTCTGCGGGATTGATGGCTATTCCTCCAGCAATTTTCGCGCTGAAAGGGACTATCCTTTCAGGTTCGCTCGCTGGAGCAGCGCTCACGCTCGGTTCAGCGGTTGCAGCGGGTCTCACCTTTCTCGTGATTGACTCAATCGTAAAAGAGAAAGTTGACACCTTTACGGTTCTGTCACCTCTTCGCGATAAGGCCAAAGCAGATACCTCGTACAAGTCTCTTTTTCGGAGCGTGGGGCTTCTCTTAGAAACCCTCGCGTATGCTGAGGATGCTCTCTCCATGAGCCGCGGGACTCGATGCACCCCTGAAGTAATTGATTCCGACAGATTCGCGATCCATATCGAAGGAATGCGCGACCCTTTAGCGCCCCTTTCACCTTCTTACGTCCCGAATTCGTTTAGTAACTTTGAGCACTCGATTGCTCTTATTGGTGGCCCAAACAGTGGCGGAAAAACTCGAACGTGCAAGGATCTTACTCGCACCCTCCTGAGAGGCTTGAACGGGGGAATGGTAGCGGCGGAGCGGTTTGTTTTTTCTCCTCCCGATCTTCTGATGTATCAGGGGCCGTGGGACGATCGAAGCGACAGCAGTCAGGGATTGACGTTAGAGGACCTCGAAGAACTCGATCCGCGGGTGCTTTTGCGGCGTCAGGCTATGCAGGCAACCGATGGGCGATACGGAAATGATATTGAGCGGATCAGTCAGGCCGCCTACTCCGCTTCAGAACACAGCTTCTTACTCCTCGATGAAGCATCTGAGGGTACCACGCTCGAAGAGCGCCGAGCCGCTCTTCAGGAGATCATAGATTTCCTTTATGCCAAAGGGAGTGGTTTGATTATGGTTACCCATGATAACGATTTTGTAGCGCAACTCGCTGAAAAATCGATTGTACAACCGCTCCAGATTGAGTTTCGAGACGGAAACCCTACGCACCGACTCATTCCCGGGATCTCTCCAATGAGCCACGCCGCCCGTATTGCCGAGAGAAAGGGAGTTTCGCCTGCGAAACTCAGGGATGAATTACGACGAATTGGGGCCATCCCTCGCGGCGGGAGGGCCTCGCATTGAGAGAACGTTTCTCACGGCCTTGTCTTCGTTCTCCATCGTAACTTTTATGAAACATTTCAGTTTCTCCCGGAACTTGAGATTGTAAGTCCAGAATTGCTACCTTATGTCCCCACTATCTGCGACCAGAATTTCTTATGGAGTTTGGTATAATGAAGAAATTGCTTAGCCCCCGTCTGTTTTTCGCTTTCAGTCTTATTGTGACTATCGAACACCTTAGTCCGAATGCTGCTTTTGCTGGCCCGACTCGGCTGTGCCTTCAGTCAGAGACTGGTGTATTGCGAGTAAAGAAAAAATGTAATCCAAACAAGGGATACAGCGAGATCACTCAAGAGACACTCCAGACAATTACCCCAGCTGCGATTGGGCCGCAGGGGGAACAGGGCCCAGCTGGGCCTCAGGGAGAAAAGGGACCTACGGGTGACAGCGGTCCTGTTGGACCACAGGGACCAGAAGGCGTGTCTCCGTTTATGTTTTCTGGAGACGATATCTTTTATAACGACGGACTCGTTGGAATTGGAACATCAAGTCCTGGTTCAGAGCTAGACATAGAAGATGATGATACGAACGCCAGAATCACCCTTCGAAATACAAGTAGTAATGGGGCTTCTAACCTGCGTTTTGAAGGAGCATTTAGCGGTGGAAAAGCTGAGATCTGGTATCAGAACGATACAGATGCATTCACGCTAAAAGCGATTCCCTTTGGAAGCGAGCTTCGACTTTTCGGGCGAACAAATGCCGGCATCACTGTTTTTGAAAATGGCGATATCGAAGCGGATGGGAATGCCGCCAAACCTGGTGGCGGGTCTTGGAGCGTGGCATCAGATGCACGGCTCAAAAAGGAGGTCCATCCGCTTCAAGGTGTGCTTTCCAAGATCCTCGCACTCTCAGGAGTCGAGTACGAATACCGAAACCCAGAGAAAATACGTGAACTTCCTGGGGTTCAGCGAGGGTTCATCGCTCAAGAGGTAGAAAAAGTTTTTCCAGAATGGGTGAGCGAAGGTTCAGATGGATACAAGCGTCTCAGCATTCGAGGATTCGAAGCACTCACCGTCGAAGCGTTGCGAGAGCTGAGAACCGAAAAAGATCGAGAGATCTCAGAGCTTCGAAGCGAAGTCGACGAACTTCGAGCCCTTGTTATCCGTCTTCAGGAACAGGCTCACAACTAACCCATTACGTCCCACCAGCATTTCGCTCACTTGACGTTAACGCTATTGGACAAGGATGAAGACTCTGATTAAGAGCAGCGCGCGCAGGTGCGCCGAACCCATATGACTTCGCTCAGCTCAGTTGCTATCAGTATTGGTGGGGACTTGCAATCAGAGTGCGAGCACCTCAGAGCTTCGGATTGAGAACCAGAAAAACCGAAGCTCTGAGGTATAGCTCACACGGGAGGCATCACTAGCAGGCCTGAGCGAGCAAAGAATCACTCCACAGGCCAGCACTGATCACCTGAACTTCACTCTCATCACTGCGAACGAGGAACGCGTCAGTACTCCGGTCCGAGATCATCACATCGTGATGTTTCGTCGAGTTGTTGCATCCGAGTTCGCTCAGCTGCTCTTCGGTCATGTCAGGACCGCCGCGAAGCTGCATTGGATACCCACGCCCGAGAGCCACGTGACACGCGGCATTTTCGTCGAGCAGGGTGTTGTTGAAGGTCAGCCCCGAGTCAAAGATAGCGTTCCCGTCGAGTCCGACCAGAGCCACCTCCCCGAGCATGTTGCCGCCCGGGGTCTCGATCACGGATCGGAACGCATCCGAACCTGACTCAGCCTCGAAACGATCGACCTCTCCCTTGTCGTTGAACCACACCTTCAGCCCCTTGACCAGAGTGCCTGCGATAATCACAGGCCTTGTGCACGTGAAGTGCCCTCGAGTGAGGTGCTTGTTGGGTGTTGAGAAGCTCTCGAACGTTGGGATGTTGGCCATGTGCTGCACACCGTGCTTCGTTCTCTTCAACGCCGAAGAGAAGTACGAGACGGGGGAGAGCCCCACGGTCAGGTCAGTTCCCGGTCCGACGAACCGCACGGCCGAAGCGCCAACGGCGTTGAGGGCTTCGGCTCGCCTCTCGGAGAGCTCGATGCGCTCACGCCACCGCTGAACACAGTCGGGATCGTTGGTACAGAGAATAGCGTCGAGAGCCTCCTGGAGTTTTGCAACTCCATTTGGGTCACCGGGGAACACGAGTTCTGCCCATCCACGGGTAGCCCGTGGAATGATAGTCCACGGCAAAGTGACTTTGAAGAGCCCCTCGTCGTAGAACCGCTTTCGCGCAGCCTGCTCGGCCACCGTGCGCTGCGAAGCGTGAGCTCCATTGCACCGGCTCAGAGCCAACGGATCGTCGGGCGACTCGATGCGGACAGTGCACCCGCTGTCATCGACAAGTCGGTTCCAGGCATCAGCCCAGATCTGAGGAACGGAGTTCCTCGCCTCGTCGTCATCAGCGTGCGCCTTGAGGTGCATCGCCGTCAGCTCCGGCACCACCGGAATGAAACTCACGTCCCGAGCACCCAGATCATAGGCAGCCTGGGTGATCGCCTGAACCAAATCAAAGGTGCTTGGAGCACCCGCGATCGTGATCAGTTTCCCTCGAACGCCAGCTTCGCCACCCCAACCGAGCTCAGTCACGAGCCCGGCGGTATTGGCGAGGCGTTCGGCCTCAGTAAGAATCCTTTGCACCGTGTCCATTGAAAACCTCACTTTCTATGAGAGGAACGGGAGGAATCCGATTCCAAGAAATGGAAGAGTCAAAGAGCTACGAGCTCAATGACCGGCCTCACTGAAAAACACTTTATCGAAACTCTGAAGATGCTTTTCGCTGAATGGATTTAGAGAAATCAATAGGTGCAAGAGAGCGATACCAGTCCAAACAGCGAAAAGCAGCTTCTCTCTTCTACTCAGAATAGGCGAGCGAGTGTACCGTCTGAGAAGGGCCAAAGTCCAAAACTCTCCGGCAGAGGACTAAATCTTCAGGTATTCCGGGCCTAAACATCTGGCTCCTTGGGTCCAATCGAGCGGATCTCTACAACGTTTCACAACATTCTTTCGCTTAAAAGAGAAGAAAAGCTGTCGAGCACTATTCCAAACAGTCAAAGGTATTGACTGAGATATCCCCAGTTTCCTGTTTCAACTGACGTAAGTATGTGCGGATTGCTTTGAGCTGGCTGCGCTTACCAAATGGAAGATCTTTTTCAAGGATATCTGCTCCCACAGAAAGCATGCGAGAGATATCTCTTCGAAGGTTAGAAGCTCGAAATGCCACAGTTGAAATCCGCTTTCTCAAGCCAATTTTATCACAGCTCGTATCCTGTGGGCACACCACAGCAACGGATGGAATTTTCGAGAGAATACCGACAAAACGCGAGAACCGAAGTTTAATTACATCCTCGAGCCGGTCGAGCCGCGCAGAAAACTTCACGCGCTCTCGCTTTGACAGAGAAGAGGTAGCGGCATCACGTAAAGAACCGAGAATCTCAAGCCCGGTATCATAGAGCTCGTTTGCCTTTTCATAGATATCGAGGAGGTCAGTACTTTGGGCTTCGATTGAACATTCGGAATCTACCAGTGTGCGCGCAGTTGCTATAAAGGAGATAAGCTGAGTTCCAGGTGATGTCCCAAACTCAAGCGGAGACACGTCATATCCCGCACTCTTGGGAGTGACGACGTATGTATCTTCCGCATTCAGCTCGTTGAACAAGAACTTTCCGTCTTCTCCACTGAGTGCAAGGGATAAATCACTCCCATTTTCATCTGACAAGTATACCGGGATATCAGCCACGGCTTCAGAATCACCATCCAGAATTTGCCCTAAAATCTCAGTGTTTTGGATCGGGGTCTCAGAAGGTTCTGGCGACGGTTCAATACTTGGACTTGGGCTCTCACTTGCTACCGGACTAACACTCGGCGTCGGAGATACCGATGGGCTGGCACTCGGTGTTGGCGAAACGGAGGGACTGACACTCGGCGAAGGCGTTGGGCTTACGCTCGGTGTGGGAGAGGCAGAAGGGCTCACACTTGGTGACGGCGTCGGACTAACACTGGGAGTTGGCGAGGCAGACGGACTGACACTTGGCGAAGGTGTTGGGCTCACACTCGGTGTTGGAGAAGCTGAGGGGCTTACACTTGGCGAAGGCGTTGGGCTCACACTCGGTGTTGGAGAAGCTGAAGGGCTTACACTTGGCGATGGGCTCGGCGTCGAACTTGGTGATGGACTGGGGGCACCACACGCACCAGAAGCAACTGTCGGCGCCGGGGGGTTACCGGTGTTCGCACTATAGCTTACCCCTACCGGCGATCCACTCCCGTCAAATCCCTCGTACACCGGAGCACCGAAACAGAGGTCTGTCGTACAAAAAAACCAATCAGTTCCTCCTCCAGCGATGAAATGCGAAGAATCCATTTCGTACGCCAGCCCGGTAAATGTATAGGTACCATCCCACTCACTGTCCCCAGCGCCCGAGGCACAAACACTTTGCGCAAGAAGCGGTCTGGCGGCCACCAAAAAGAACAAAAAGAAAGTACAAAGAGGGGTTTTAAAATTCATGGGGTTCCTACAGGGATGCTCTTTAAACCTTTCCGGTGCACCCAAAATTCAGTTCACGGAAGATATCCCGAACTCGAGGTTGGCGACAGTGAGCTTTCACAATCCCTGAAGGGAATTCCCTACAAAAGGCACAGTCTCCTCTGGGAACCTGTTTGGCCGAACGAACGTCAGAACAACATCGTCTCTCTGGGCAAACAGAACTTCTCCGAACAATAGTTCTCCAAGCTGGATGGGACAGGCCACTTTCCCGCTGGAAGGAAGCGAACCCAACCACGTTTTAACAAATCAATCCGCAGGAATTCCAAATTGTTAGAATCGCGCAAATCTGCTTCATAGTCTCGATGAGCTTTGCCTATTGTCTGGAGAGAGTACAGATATTCTGATTCCGAGAACCATCTCGTTTGTTAGAGTACTCTCCCGTGACACGAAGTTCATGAGTGAAGGGTTCCCCCTATTTGGTAAGAAGAGAAGCGTTTGGAAATCGAGAGCAAACCGTTAGCAGCTTCCGTATTGCTTTGGCTTCTCACCCTTTTGTGCGTCGCTTGGGCAGTTGCGACGACCATTGAGGGCTCGTTTCTCTATTCAACAACATACGACGAACCGTTCCATCGGGATTGGAACACCAGATTTTTGGAACAGGGGATAACAGAGCGAGAGAGTGTCTACAACTACTCGAGTACTACACCTATTCTTATTCCAAACATTGCCTTTGCAAAAATTTTTGCACCAAAATTCCCTAGCATCTCTCCGCTCTTTTTTCAGCGCCTACCGATGAGTCTTTGGCTCGTCGTGCTCTTTGTCGCCGTGTTCTTGCTCGGACGGCGAATCAGCAGAAGCACTGAAGGGGGATTGCTTGCGGTTCTGTTGCTCAGTCTCGAGCCGAACATATCGGCACACAGCTCTCTTATTACAACAGACATACCGTTTGCCGCTGCCCTCACATTTTTTCTCTACTCTCTCCTTCGGCTTCTGGAAAAGCTGTCCCCGTATTGGTCTGTATGGGCCGGATTCTGGCTTGGGCTCGCCTTTACAGCTAAATTCACCGCTACTTTCGCTCTTCCGTTTGCTTTCCTTGCCGTGATCGTAGCATGGCGAAACTCGCTCTTCACCCTTCGTTTTTGGGGCAAAGCACTTCTCTCTGGTGCGATTGTTGGCGGTGTTTCAGTGCTCGTTATTTGCTCTTTCTACGGATGGGTCGGTGTCGGTACTCGATTAGCAGATTTTCACTTCTTTAACCCGTCTTTCTCGCGCTTTCAATCTCTCCTTTCATGGCTCCCAGTTCCTTTGCCCTACGACTTTGTCTCGGGCTTTGATCATCTCTCAATGGCTGCGCAGCGTGACCAGTGGAACAACATTGTGCTTGGGCGTTGGTATGGACAAGGTGTCTGGTTTTATCACCTCGTATCACTTGCATTAAAAACTCCTCTCGCCTTGCTCCTTGCAAGCTTTTTAGGAGTTGCCCTTTTTTTCGTTGGCACCAAACAAGGAGCCGAGAGGAAAGTCGAAGGGATCTTTCTCCTGCTTGTCGCCCTTGGATTATTCGTTCACTTCTCGCTTTTTGTGAAAGTCCAGGTCGGATACCGATACGTGCTGATGACTCTCCCACTTTTTGCTGTGGTTGCGGCAGTTGGGCTTGCAAAGGGGAACCGCGGCTCCTTCTCGTATTTTCTCCTTTTGGGTTCGCTCATCTTTTTCTCGGCCGTCGAACTCGCCCCGTATCAGACAAACAGATTGTCCTTTACCAATTCGCTCCTTCAGCCCAAGAAAGACGCTTACCTCTATCTTGCTGACTCAAACATCGATTGGGGACAGAACAGAGAGCGGCGCGCCACCGCGTTTCAAGAAACGGGCCTGTCTCATGTTCCGCTGAATCCTCACCACCTCATGCCGGGTTTCAATATCTTTCCGATCAACTATCTCGAGGGCGTTTTTTGGAACTTTGACCAGCACAAATGGGTGAGAGAGCATCTCAAACCTCTTACACACTTCTTTCACACTGAACTCCTTTTTTATGCTTCAAAAGAACAGTTTTCTCAGTTTCTTGAAGACACTCGTGCTCTCACCCTCCTTCCTTCACCCCCTCCTTCTGAAACGAGTGTTTTTTTTGAAGGTGGCCCGCAGGAGTTTCACTTTAGCAAGGGTGAGCCACAAACGATCATTCGAGTTTCAGCTGAAAGGCGCTCAACTCTCGTTATCTCAGTACCCGATGGTTACGTTCAACTCGGTCCGATAGACCAATCCAACGCCTGCCGATTCGAGACGCTCAGTAGGACTGAACAAGCATGGTATCTCCTCCCTGAGAAGGGGGACTATTGGATCTGTCTCTCATCGCTCGACCGCACTGCTACTGTGAAAATGTCCTTTCGAAAAGAAAAATCCCCTGAGCGGTAGCGGTCTCCCAAAGAAACAAGGGATTTCAGTAACTGTCAGAGATAGGGGTCTTGGGAAAGTTTCCAACGTCGAAGCTCACGGCAGAGACAAGCAGTTGAAACCCGAGAATGATCGGCAACGCTGCTACCATAATAGTTCCTGTAGTCGCTGGGGTATTTTCAACAATTGATCGGTACCAGTGGATGCCACCAAAGATAGTTCCAAAAACAACAAGAACGATTCCGAGGAGAAGCTCTAGTGAAAAAACGTTAAAATCTCTTAGGAAATAATTATAAAAAATCCTCTTCAAGAAGCGAGCAATGTATTTTAGTGGAAACGTCACTCCGCAGTGCACAATACTGAGACTACTCTGCTCATCACCGTACACGCTTTTCACGGGGATTTCGGCAATCACCGCTCGAAGCAGAGCGAGATGAAAGAGGAGATCGCTCTCAAAAAAATAACGCTTCTCCAAGCTCTCAAGAGGCAGTTTCCTGAGGACCCTTGAATCGATAGCTGAATATCCATTTGTCGGATCCATCACGTTCCAATACCCACTCATGGCCTTCGCCGCAAAAGAGAGTACGGTATTACCGATCAACCGAATGGTGGGCATCTCAGAAAGACTCGCTATCTCAAAGAAACGGTTTCCCTTAACGAAATCTGCCCGGCCACTTTGAAGAAGGTGGACAAATCGCTCCATCTGCGATGTATCCATCTGTCCGTCACCATCGATTCGAACGACTATGTCAGCACCCCAAGTGAGGGCAGCTCTATACCCGGTTACAACTGCAGCACCTACCCCTTGGTTAATGGGATGAAAGAGAACCGCTACCCGAGAATCATTTGTTACACTTTGAAGGACTTTCCCTGACTGTTCTGGACATCCGTCATCGACGACAAAGATCCGACCGACGAGAGCAGGCACACTCGCCACAACATCAGGCAGTAGCTTCGCAACCCGATACGCCGGGATAACTAAAGCAATCTTTTTGGATACCAATTCGGACACGTTATTCCTGTTGACGAGGAATGTTCCTTGCGCTGAACTTAGGGTGCCTCTCACCGAAAGGCAAGCGGTTTTCACACCCGCGTCTTACCTAATGACATCTTCCAGAGTCTTTCCCTATACTCTAAACGTCCTCGCAGAAACTTCTCTTCGTTGCTGGTCGCGCTATGAATGAGAGTAACGGGCTGCTTTTGGCTTTGAGAATGTAATGAGCTTTTTCACGCAATCAACTGACTCTGAGCGAGAGACAGATCTCGTTACTCCGCTCCCGATCAAACCACTTCTCTTTCTCACAATCGCAGCTCTCGGAATCTTTCAAGTGTTCTTTCTCGAGTCTTCGCCACCAGGATTCTATGTTGATGAGGCGGCTGCATCGGCACAGATTCTCTGTCTTTCAAACTTTCATCAGAATTGCTGGGGTGACTCCTGGCCGTTTTTCACTACGGTTTGGGGAGTAGCCCGCGTTGGACCCGTTCACCAATACAGTGGCGCAGTTTGGGTATCACTGTTTGGGGGCTCGATCGAATCGCTTCGTACCCTTTCCGTTTTTTACGGTCTCCTTACTACTTTTGCTCTTTCTCTCCTTGCCAAATATCGCGGGGGAGAGAGACTTCAACTTTGGACAACCCTTGCTGCACTTACTCTTCCGTGGGCTTTACACAGCTCGCGCCTAGCGTGGGATCCACCAGTCGCGCCTTTTTACGTAGTACTCTGTCTCTTGCTGCTTGAGATTGGAGTGCGCTCCACTCAATATCGGATCCCTCTCATTGTGGGATCAGCCGTAAGTTTTCTCCTTGCGGCTCTCGCGTATCCACCGGTTTTAGCGCAGATGGTTTTTCTCGTTGGATTCATTTTTGTGTTTCAACGTCTCTTCTTTCCAAAGTCCTTTAAGACAGTCCTTCTTTTTGCTGCACTTTGCGCAGTGGCGAGTTTCGCAATTCTCTTTATGAATACAGACCCGGTCCACGGACGAGTTGCGGAGGTAGGAATATTTGGAAACGACCCCCGAAATCCGACGACAAACCTTGGATTATGACCTCGAGTGCTTCAGTTTTTTCAGA
>JAGRAO010000092.1 GCA_020434565.1 Bdellovibrionales bacterium | reverse complement strand
TACGTCAAGCGTACAAAATTTCTTGTTGTGCTCTCTCAGGTCTCGACCCGTCCTTTGATGAATTGCCTCAAATAGATCGCTCCATCCATTTTCCTTCCAGCCCCAACCTCGGCCCCGAGGAGTCTCTTGGGCCAGATAGAGCAGGTCTCGGTCAGTAATTCTTTCTAACTCACAGATCACAGCGTATAAGCTCTGTATACGAATCGATTGGCCCTCTCGTTCGTCAAGTGGTGATCGTTTAACGGCGTGTAGAAGCTCTGGGTTCACTGATGCCGTTGTAAGAAGCGACGAGAGAAACTTTGCGGTTCGAGAATGCGGCGGCGGAGTCCGAGGTTGCTTCTTTGAAGGAAACGGAAGGCGTAATCGACTGACCTTCTTTGAACTTTCACCATCTGGAGATACAGCGATTATCGGAGCAAGTACTCCCTCAAGGAGCATAGACTCAGCCAGAGTCGCCCGTTCATCCTGAAACGCTCGCACCAATCCACTGACAAAGCTATCCTGTCCCGACGACTTTCGAACCCGGTTTTCAAAAAGAGTCCGAATCTCTGAAGGTGAGCGCACAGTCGGTTGGCGCGAAAGGGCGTGACACACCTCAAGAGCGAGTCCCCGATCCTCTCGCACGAGATCAAATACCACATATGCTACTCCGAGGGCACGGAGCGTCTGAAGCGGAGTTTCAATAACTGAACTCCCTTTCGGAGGGAGTTTTTGCGAGAGCTGAGAAGTGTCCTTCATCTTTCCGAAGAGAGCTTCACAGATTAATTCCTCGTCATTATCGAGTTGAAGCTCTAACTTGGCTCGAAGTCCCTCCCGAAAGTGCTCTCGAACGCCAACAGACACCATCCAGCCGAGCCCCTCCTGGCGCAGAAGCTCAAGGGTTGAATCAGGATAGGGGATCTTCGGTAACGTTAAGCCACCATGGCGCGCCCTCTCCCGAGGAGCAGCATCTTGCACTCGCTCTTCTCCCTGCGCAGTCTGAATTTGTCCCATGTTCTCAGTCCCTCTGGAAATTGGTAGGAAGCGGTAGCAAAAAACAGTGTAGAAAACCACTGGTGGGGAGAGAACTCATCCCCACCAGCAGTCCAGTGAAAGGTTTGACTGCTTCAGGCGATTACACAGCCAGAAGCCCAGCCGCTTCGCGCTGAGCCGTGGCGATGATCGTCTCGAGCGCCTCGAGATCACCGCCCTGGATACAGCCAAGAGCGGAGTGGATCGTCTTCCTCACAGAGGAACACGAAGCATTTCCCTCGACAGCCGAGAGCCCATCCCGGAGGCACTTCTCAGCACCACCGACATTGTCGTCACGAACACAGTCGAGCGCCGCAGCAAGGCAGTTCGCCAAGCGACGGTTGTTGGAAGGGGCTTCGCCGGTGTCCTGAACCTGCCCGATACCGTTGGTAGCAGGCTCATCGAGCTGCGTTGCAGCAAGAATCCCCTGCTCCCTTCGATCGAGTTCGGCTTCGCGAGCATCAAGCGCCGCACTGCGTTCCTCGACCGAAGCACGAGCAGCCTCGAGCCGCTCACGCGCACTTGCGAGCTCGGTCTCGGCACCTTGGAGCTGCGAAAGCTCGTTCCGGTGGTTGGTTCGCTCCTGACTCATGGCTGCATTGTGCTGGGCCCTGAGGTCAGCGAGCGCCTGACGGTGCTCCTCTACCTTCTTGGCGAGATCCTGCTCGAGAGCAGTGACCCGCTGAGCGGCTTCGCTACGCCGAGTCTCACTGAGTCGGGCAGCAGCCTGAGCCTCCGAGAGCTGACGCTGAAGTTCAGCCTTCTCGGTCTGCAGAGCTTCTCGCTCCTTGACGAGGGCGTCACCCCGCTTGGTGGCAGACTGTTCGTTGCCCTTCACGGTCTCGATCGTTCGCTGCTTCTGAGCGACTTCCTGCCGGGAAGCGGCGAGCTCCTCCCGGAGTGTCCGAATCGCTCCTCCTCTTCGCATCATCACGACGAAGAAGATGAGCACGACGAGAACGATGAGGCCGCCCGCGATCCCGGTAATCACCGGATACGAGGACCACATGCTCTGGGCCCAATGGACCACTGAGTTCTCTCCGCTGGTGGCAGCTTGCCACTCCGAAGAGAGCCTCCCTCCGAGGTCGAATTGCCCCGAAGAAACACTTGCCAGTACCTGCATCGAAGTCTCCTTTCATCTGGAACCACAAAAAAATCTGGCCTGGAAACAGCCGATAACCCTGTGCTACCGACTTCTCGCTCCGACTGCCAAAGGCAACCCGAACGAGAGTCGATATCTGAAGATCTACTCGTTACAAATGAAAAAGAGCCCGCGCCAGGCACATCTCGCCCACAGTACGCGCCAATAGTCTCACGAATGGGATGGCTAAAAAACTTTCGCCTCAACCCCAACAATTTCACATAGATCATCGAGTTGATTAGCATTTCCAGGTCTGAGACCCTTTTGAGGTCTTCCGACTTCACTGTTCGGATTCCCGTTCTCTCAACTTCATTTCGTATCAAGAGAGTAGAAGTAGTCGACTTCGATCTGGGGCGTATGTTCCAGACACCGACAGTTTTACAAGGGGTTATTCATGCGCATAGAAATCTCACTCTTGCTTGTCGCGATTGTGACCATTCTTGCATTAGGGATAATCCCTCTTCTTGCAAGCCTGGTCACAACTCTGCTGAAACCGACCAATTCGATTTGGTTTGGTTTCAAGAACCGTCAATTTCGCGTGGTAGACCACCGACGACAGCGGCGTTCATTTGCCGCTCGGCTCGGTGGGAAAGTTGAGGCGTTTAAACTCGCCTCACTCGTTGCGTCGGCTGTTCCGGAGCGATTCCCGCACGATCGGATCGTAATAGATCTGTGTGTGGGAGACGAACCCTCCCTCGACGACGATGATGCTTTTCGTCTGGTAGTCTTTGGAACGGCTGGGAAGGCCGAAGAGTTCGAGCATCCGGGGATCTACCTCGGGACTCTTCGAATCAATTGCACTACGGGGCTCACTCCGTCTGGAATGGGACACCTCGTAGTCGACGATGCACTTCTTCCGATCGGCGAATTTGTCGGCCGGAACGCTCTCTACCTGCTTGTTGACGACCTTCCGTCGAAAGCGGGCGAAGCCCGGGAATTCCTCCACTACCTCTTCCGCCAGGTACTCGCTTTGCGAGGGACCTCGACCGAGGAGCGGAGGAAGCTCTCCGAGCAACTGGTGCTCGAGAAACGCGGGCGCTCTCGTCGAGCGCTTGGCGAAGTCACGGCGGATCGCACGCTCATGAAAGCGTTGGCTCAGACTGATCACATGTTGAAAACAGGGCGAGCCGCGCTCGACAAGAGCATCCACGAGATCCGTACCGCAAGAGCCGAGGTCGAAAGAGGTGAATGCCTCACGACTATCGACCAAGGTGATCTCGAGCAGCGTGAGCAGGAGAGTCTTCACGATGTGGAAAAAATCGGGGAGCTCCCTCAGGTTGAAAGGGTGGAAACCACGGCGACTCATTTGCTCGTGTATACACACCCTCTCACCTGTCGAGCCCTCGATGGCTCCCTTCGGGATATCGGACGGTTCAGAATCGAGGTCGCCCTCGATGGATCGGACGGTGCGATACGCTGGTTCAACTTGGATCGGCGAGTCGAAGGACTCACTCCCCTCATGCACGCCCCCCACATCCTTCCCGATGGGAGGAGTTTCTCGGGGGCTATCTCAACAGTGGTTCCTCCGTTGATCGGCAAAAAAGAGTATGTCCAGGTGACGAAACTCGCGATCCGTTGGATTGAGAAATTCAACCCGCGAGACCCTCTCGGCGCGTATATCACGCGTTGGCCGATCGTTCAGACCGCATAGCAACCTGCGGGGATCCTCTTGCGAGGCCCGCGCAGAAAGGAGCAACAGATGATCCTGTACCTGATTGAGCGATCAGAGCGAATATCGGAACTGCTCGAAGAGCGCCCCGATCTCGCTCCGCTCTGCAAACGGTATGTTGCAGATGATGACGACGAGACCGAGTACCTGCTTGTGGTCGACAAGGACCTCAAAACGGTACTGAATACTCTTCGACTCAAAGTTGTCGGCGACACGAGTCATGACGACGAAGGGCTCATGGAGCTCGAGGTCGAAGAACTCGAGGAAGACGACGAGGAAGGCGATATCGCTGTGCTCAGTTGGCACGGCGATGAGGATACCCAGGAGGCAGTCGAGGAGATGCTCGAATCGACCCTCTTGCCGGTTCTTCGGAAGAAAGATCCGACGATTCGGATCGTGGTGCACGACCACGATGGCTCCCCTACCCAGCCCCACGACCAGGAAGGGTTTCACATCCACCTGGCAAGCGGAGTCTCGGGTTCGCCGAACGCGCCTGTCCCAGATGAATCATGGGGTCATGAGTACGACGGTGGAGAGGAAATGTTCCATCCCTCTTACTCTGGCTTCATCATCTTCGATGACGGCCTCTTCGCACTCGCTGAGCTGATCGGCGAGCGGAACTTCTACATCTTCCCCCAGCTCAACGACGGCGAGGCCGATGCAGAGGTCTTCTCGATCCTGATCCAGAAGCTCGCTGAATATCTCGACTCCTCTGCCGAGCAGAGGGCAGAGATTCTTCGAGCATCGCAGGCTGAACGCCACGCCCGCTCTCGAGCGGACTATGCAAAGGCGTGCGATGCAGATTTCTCCGCGGCTCTCACCGAGAACCGGGAGAAGATGGAGAAGGCTCAGGGAAGGCTCGACGAACTGACGACAAAACTCGTTGAACAGCAGCGAGCTGTGGAACAGGCCGAAGGAGAATTCCGACGGCTTGTCGAGCGTGCTTCGACTCATCAGCAAAGACTCGAGCGCGAGTTCGACGACATGCTGAAGATTCACGGAGTCAAGGACGCCATCGTCCTTCCGGAATGCATCGTAGTCCTCACCGACTGCATGTACGTCGAAGACCCACGGGATCACCAGAAACGCGAAATCGGTTTCATGCGTTTCGAGATCCCTCTCAAGGGGTCAGATATCCGATGCTTCAACTTGACCCGACGAGGGAACAACCTCGGAGGTTCAATCGGAGCTCTTCATGCTCCACACGTCATGGGAAGTGCTCGGCCGTGTCTTGGCGACATGGACAAACTCATCCCGCAGTATCTGGCGGAGCACCGCTACGCTACCGTGGTCTCGCTCTTGCTCGAGCACGTTCAGCACTTCAACTGGGACAATCGGCACACACCAGAGCAGTTCCTCGACGGATTCCCGTTGGTCGAAACCACGGTATCCGATGGGGTCGCAAGCGCCTAAGGAGAAAGGAAAGCAATGTCTGACGACACGACAACTGTCGTGGAGAAGCCGAAGAGGAAGAAACCTCTTCCAACACTTCATCCACACCGGTTCTTCACGAGGATGGTTGACCTCTTTGGAAGCGCACCGCTTTTTGGCGGAAACCGCATCCATCCTCGGGTCTTCATTACTCCCGAAGCGCTCCAGAAGTTTCAGGTCTTGACCGACCTCGTGACTTCGGAGATCGGGTGGCGCGCCACCTGCTACCGGCTCGAAGAGGGCGGCTGGGATTTCCTGATCACAGACGCGTTCCTCATCGCGCAGACTGTGACGGGTCCCCAGCAGACCTGCATCACTCCCGAAGGGGAGTACGCGTTCGTCGAAGAGCTGATGGCAAAGGGCGAAGAGGGTCTTGAGATCCTCAACAACTCTCTGTGTTGGATGCATTCCCACGCAGAGGCTCCCACTTTTCCAAGCGTTGACGACGAGATGCAGATGTACGCCATCCATCTCGAAGACAACCCGCCGTTTTACCTGCGAGGGATTACGAATCGAAGAGGGGAGATGCGTTTCACCCTCTTCGACTTCGAGAATGAACGGCGCTTCGATGATGTCCCGTGGTTGGTCCACGCGGAACGCCCCGAAGAGCTCATCGACGCACTTCGGGGCGAGATCGCCGAGAAGGTGGTCGAGGCCCCGTGGCAGCCACCGGATAAGGACCTCCTCAGGAACT
Source organism: Bdellovibrionales bacterium (assembly GCA_020434565.1). GTDB lineage: Bacteria > Bdellovibrionota_C > UBA2361 > UBA2361 > RFPC01 > JAGRAO01. The sequence continues at coordinate 7,641 of JAGRAO010000092.1, read as the reverse complement.
TCCGTGCTTCAGGTTGGGTGGGTTCTTCCGGCCGGCTTGAAAGTGCCACCGGTGAGCTTCCCCTCGATCAGGTTCCTCGCCTCATCCCGGCAGCGGGATACGGTGTTTCGCCTCGGCCTGTAGCAGACTCTGGGAGTGCTGGGTATCGCCCCTACACCAGACCCGCCACCAGTAGGTCGAATGAGGAGTCGTATGACTTCCTCGTCAATTGGAAGCCGGAGCACGCCAGCGGTGCGTTCATCTGGATGATCGGGGCCATGTTCTGGCTCGCGTTCTGCCTCCTGAGCTTCCGTTGGGTTCGTTTCCTCTTCAAACACCGGGCGGTCAACTCCGGGACAACCCCCGAGCCGACCGTCATCACGATTCAAGACCAGGCCTCGACTCGCGAGGTTGATTCTCCCGAAGAGGGAAAGGAAGGAGCGTCTCGTGACACAACACCCCGCGACACGACGGGTACTTGATACCCAGCGTCACTCACAGGTGTTTGACCCGACAGAATACGATGGACTCCGGTTCAGCGTCATCGGAGTCGGGTCGCTCGGTTCGGTCATCGGATCCGGTCTGGCCAAGCTCGGCCTCACCGGCGTGCAGCTGCACGACTTCGACACCGTCGCCGAGCACAACATCGCCAATCAGCTGTTCGGGCACCAAGACATCGGGCAACCGAAGGTCGAGGCGCTCAAGCGGCGAATCGAAGTCGACACAGGAATCTCCGTCACGGCGTTCAACGACGCTGTGACGGAAGACACCGACCTCGGTGAGGTCGTGTTCATCTGTGTTGACTCGATGTCAGCACGGAAGCGCATCTTCGAAGGAATCAAGGTGAATCTCACCACTGAGCTCCTGATTGAGATGCGCATGGGTGCCGACGAAGGTCGAATCTATACGATCGACCCTCGGAACCCTCTCCACGTCCGCAAGTGGGAGGAGAACTGGTACCCGGATGAGGAAGTCGGCGAGGCCCGCGCGGAAACCGATGGTTGCCAGATGGCAACGACGGTGGGGTCTACGGCCGGGTTGATTGCCAACTATGGGTTGGCGCAGCTGATCAACTGGCATATGTGGAAGAAGAGAGTATTGGAAGAGTTTCCACCGTCGGAGATTCTCCTTTACACCTCCCCTCCCCGCATCTTCACCAGTTCATTCAATCAGTGATCACGGTTTCGGTGCGACAGCACTCAACGGTTTCAGGTTCGCGCATTGGGCACCGCAAAGAGCGGTAGAAAGGAATTTCCATGTCCGCAACGATGCAGCAGGTTACGGTGATCTCGGGGAAGGCCGGCAACAAAGATGTCGACTGGCACACCGGAATTACCATCGGCGAAGCGATTCGCGCCGCAGGGTTCGAGGTCAATGGTCGTCAGGTGCGCCTCAACGGCAACCTGACCGAGGATCTCGACACGACGCTCGAGACTGGTGACACGATCGTGCTCACCGGCAAGACGCGTGGTGGGCACTTCAACGCCTAACCCCCGCAGCCAGAGCGCCTAGCTCAAAGGGTTTTGTTCCGGGTCGCCTCGTTGCGACCCACCCTTTTTTCTCTTCGCTCTCCATTTCCCTTAAAGAGCTGCAGAGCCTGACTTCTTACACATTCTCAGCTGGAATCCTCTAAAACTCCAACAAAAGCTCGAACGATTCAATCGCGTATTATTCGTGAGTGTCACTCTTTAGTCTCACTACGAGCACGGGCTCACGAACTCCGGAAAACGGTGATAACCCTTCACGCGCTCGAGGTTCGCCTCAGATATCTTTGCGCCCGGTTGAAGAAGGAGAACTCCGCTCTTCGCTCTAATCTCTTTTATCGGAATCATCCCAACCTCAAGTCCTTCAATCAAACACTCCTCAGGATCCGTGTACCGCTGTTGAGCCTCTTCTAATTTCTGCTGCTCATTTGCAGGCTCCTTGAGTTTCGCGCCGAAGAAATGATCGGCTCGCTGAAGAAAAGCAGCTTTTACTGCCTCAAGAACTTCCGGATCAAACACACCCCTCGCTCCTTCAAGCTGCGAAAAAAGGCTTTCAAAATTTGACTCACTTCCTGAAAGAGCATGAAGCTCTTGCAAGACTCGAAGCACTCGAGCACCAAGCGGAATCTCTTCACCCTTTACGTCATCTACTGGAAACCCCGTTCCATCAAAGTTCTTCGATTGATACAAGACCATTCGGCTTACCGATTCCAACCGAGGAATGGCCTTCAGAAACGCGCTCCCACTTTCGGGATGTCGATCAACACTCTCCCTCTCGTCATTCGTAAGGAGTTGGCCCTTCTCGAGCTTTGTTCGGAGATCGAGCGGCAAGGCGAGCGTCCCTATTTTTGATACAAGAGCTGCAACTTCAAGTTCCCACGCATCTGTAACGTTCAGCTGCTTCGCTACTTCCCGGACATTGAGCTGAAGCGTAGAAGAGAATCCATACAGTTCTGGATCAATGAACGAAATAAGCTCCGAGAGAAGTGCGACTACGCCCTTGACTGTGTCATTTAACAACTCTTGTTCAGCGATACGAAGTCTATAAATCTCACAAGCGTCAAGTAGAGTGTTCAAAAGCGCTGACTGATCTACCGGCTTTGTGAGGAAACGGAACACTTTTCCTTCGTTAATGGCCCGAATCGTCGTCGTCTGATCAACATTTCCCGTTAACATGACACGAACGGTTGAAGAAGAAGTTTCTTGAACTCGACGGAGAAATTCCACCCCGTCCATCCCCGGCATTCTCATATCAGCGACAACTACCGCCACAGACCTTTCAGCAGCGAGGAGGTCTATGCCCGTTTGCCCACTATTGGCAATCAGAACATCAAATTGCTTGCGAAACTGGCGCTGCATAGACTGGAGCACGCCTTCGTTATCATCGACAAAAAGGACTCTGTATCGCCGTTCTTGAACCATATTTCTATGATGCACTATCCCGGGCCTTGTCGGAAGATAATTACCGGGAGCATACTCGAGTTGACGAAATCTCTGAACGAAAAGGTACGGAGATCTCCGATCAAGGAGTGCAAGGAACCCTTCTTCTTCTCATATGTCGAGAATTCGCTCCTATCATCCGATAAAAGAGCTATACGAGGCACCATGACTCTATCCGAAAATAGGCATGGATGAGGAGAGTAACGGTGAAGACATCCATTCTCTTTATTGATGATGAGACAAATATCCTCTCAGCTCTCAAGCGGCTCCTTCGGGATATGAGAGATGAGTGGGAGATGGAATTCGCTCTTGGGGGGCGTGAAGGGCTTCGCGTGATTTCAGAGAAGTGTTTTGATGTCGTCGTCACCGATATGAAAATGCCAGATGTCGATGGGGTGGCACTTCTTCAAAAGCTCCAAGAACGTTGTCCCTTTAGCGTTCGAATTATTCTCTCTGGGCAAGCGGGAGAATCAGCCGTCATTCGCTCCCTTCGATTCAGCCACCAATATCTCTCAAAGCCGTGTGAGGCGTCAGTTCTCAAAACAAAAATTCGGAAAGCATGCCGGGCGCGAGACTTTCTGGGGAATCCCAAAGTAAAGGAAGTGGCCTCGGCCCTCACGACTCTCTTCATACTCCCCTCAACCTTGGAAGCACTTACGCTCGAGTGCGCCAAAAGCGACCCCTCGCTCACTCGTCTCGCTGAGATTGCGCGCCGCGATATAGGGCTCTCTGCAAAGATTCTTCAACTCACCCACTCAGACTATTTCGGCAAGGGAAGAGAATTCACGAGCATCGACGAAGCTGTGGAGCGGCTTGGGAGTGATGTTATCCGAATGCTCCTTGAAAAAGCTGAGATTTTTAGAGCCGTCTCACTGAAAACTCCAGCGCTTCACCTCGACAGTCTCACTGCACATGCCGTACAGGTTGCCGAAACCGCTCGATTGATTGCAAAACTAGAAGGACTCTCAAGTAAGGAACAATCTGAAGCGTATACTGCGGGACTTCTTCACGAGATCGGTCGGGTTGTTCTTGTTTCAGAGTTTCAAGACGAATACCAAAAGGTCCTCCGTCTTCTCGAACGGGGCGGGATCTCACACCATGAAGCCGAACGCGAAGTCTTCGGCTCAAGCAACTCCGAAGTCGGAGCGTATCTTCTCGCGTTATGGGGGCTTTCAGACTCAGTGATCGAGGCAGTAACTTTTCAAGACAATCCTACAGCTGCGGGAGCAGAGGGATTCAGGCTCGTGACAATTCTCCACGCTGCAAACGCCTTGGAAGACGAGCTGCGACCATTGAGCCTCACCGACACGAAGGTCATTCTCGATGAGAGACATATCCAGGAAGTTAACAAAACTGAGAAGCTTCCTACCTGGAGGAATTCCACAAGTATTCACCGAACGGATGATTCATGACCGAAGAACAACCGAAATTCACAAAGGTCGATGAGACTATTCAACAACTCGAAGAGAAACTCCGTGTTGAAGAGAGTCGATTGCGATACCTGACACAATACTTTGGAACTCTCGTCGAAGCGATGGTCGCTGCCGTTGTTATCGCAGACGAGGAGCTTTTTGTAACCAATTGCAATGCAGCGGCAGCTTCTCTCTTTGGCCGAGAGAGAGATGAGATCGAAGGGCTCCCCCTTTCAGAGGTCTTTCCGGAAGATTTCAAACTCCTTCGGGACGGATTGTCCCTCTCGGACTGTGAAAAGTTCCAACAGGAACTCTTCATCAGCTCAGCGACTCCGGGCCGTACAACTCCAGTGCTCGTCTCAGCTTCACCAATAGTATTTACAACAGGAGAAATCGAAGGGGTGGTTTGCGTCGCACAAGACCTTACCGAGCGACGCCAGCTCGAAGAGCAACTCGTTCATGCTCGAAAACTTGAATCAGTCGGCCAACTCGCTGCCGGAGTCGCCCACGAAATTAACACTCCGGTACAGTACATTCGAGATAATATGGTGTTTCTCAAAGACGAATTTCCTCACATTGCAAACTTTCTTCAGCAGACTTTTGCCCTTCTTGAGGCCTCACAAAATTCTCAGTGGTCTAACCTGAAGGATTTACGAAAGGCTTCCGATCTCGACTATCTTGTGAGCGAGATCCCCTCGGCTGTCAGCCAAACCCTCGAGGGCGCTAACAGCGTCGCAAAGATTGTGAACTCAATGAAGGAGTTCTCTCATCCAGGGAGTGAATCAAAAACTGCCATGAATATCCATGCGGCACTCGAAAGCACACTGACGGTCTCAAGAAATGAGTGGAAGTATCTTGCAGAGATCGAACTTGAGTTCCACTCGGCAGATCCCGAGCTTGTCTGTTTTGGAAGTGACTTGAATCAAGCGTTTCTGAACATCATTGTCAACTCCGCCCACGCTATCGGTGAGCGTGTAACACGGGGGGACTACCAGCGAGGAGCAATTCGTATTGAGACCAGGGATGACGATGATGCCCTGGTTGTTACGGTAAAAGACAACGGCATCGGAATGTCAGAAGAGATCGTCGATCGGATATTTGACCCGTTCTTTACTACCAAAGAGGTCGGCAAGGGGACAGGTCAAGGACTTACTCTCGTCCATCAGTGCATTCGAGAACGCCATCAGGGTTCGATTCACGTAAAATCCGTTTTGGGCGAAGGAACCGTAATAGAACTCTCTCTTCCGCGACACGAGTCCGGCAAGTAGCTCGCCTCGCGCATAAGTCGACTAACCTTTCGAAGTGACTCCCAAATGGAGCCTCCTTCGTTAGAACCTCCATCTCTGGTATTGTTTCCTCCCATCTTGCGAAACGCACCCGCTCTTTTCCAATGTCTGGTGAGTAGAGATCTCTTATTTCGCTGCCGACAGAACGCAATATTTGTGGCGTTCCTTGGCGGCGACAGAAAAACGGTTCTGAATCGCTCGAACTTGGTTCCTCTCACGTCGGAACTCCGACAGAAAGGATGCAAATCCATGGCGTTCGAAGAGGTTTTGCAAGAAGCGCAGAGAAAACGAATACGGGTGCTCGTGGCTGGAGGTCTGTTCAACGCTCCTCCGGGCCACAACATGCACGCCGAAGCGCAGTATGCGCTCTCGCTTATGGATGACGGCTACATGCCGATTCTTCCCGCAACGATCACCGACTCTCTCCACTCACGCTTCCCCCAACCTGTCGAAGCGTTGGTGGGATATCAGGTGAGTCTCCTCGCTCTCACCGACGTGGTACTCTTAAGGGGTGCTCCGTCGATCATGCGAGAGGTCCTCGCTCGCACGGCAGCCCGTCACGGGATTCCGGTGCTTCAGGATCTCGAGGAGCTGAGGGAGTCCCATCCCTCCCATAACCCGTCTGTCGGAGTGCAATTCACCATCGGAAGCGATTGGTGGGAGGGGCCCGACGCACGGGAGCTCACCGCCGATGAGTTTCAGAAGGTGGAAGAGTTCGAGGAGCTTGCAGCGCGCGTTATGGCCGCAAAGCTCGCTCCCGGATACGTTCTCGGCCCCTACAGCCGAGACGGGTCGCTGGGCACCTATGCCGCGATGGCACTCGGAACCCTCCTTCTCGGAAGAGTCGCACCGTTCATTCCGCACCATTCGCACCAAATCGACATGATCCTGCGCCAGGACTACCATACCTGGCTCGCTATCGACGGGACTTTCCTCGATCGATGCGATTGGGCGGCCCGAATTCCCGGTCCGAGCAGCGGAGCAGACGACGAACAAAAAGTTCTCGAAGAGGAGTTCGGAGTCACCGTTGAGACCGAACTCTCAACCTTTCTCGACTCCCTCCCCAAGAACAACCTGTTCCCGGTCGATACCGAGCTCGCTCTCCGAGGCCTGGAGCGGTATATCGCTCGTGTGAGCGGAGATCCCAAGGTCTGGCCTCCCCGCCTGTAGCGGTGGACTCCTCCGACCTCCACACTCACTTGGCAGCGCAAACAGTTTTATTCGGTTTTGAAACTGTCGCTGCCTTTCAGGTGCAACAAAAGAAATTGTCCTGATCTTTGGAGAAATTTTGTGGCTGCTCAACAACACATTCCGCATGATCACCAACCGAAGGGACCGTCACCACTTGGTGAAAAATTTGCTTTCCCATCGGACCATTTTCCTATCGCTGCAAATGTACAGCTTAACAATCACCAAGTGACCGTTGCCAGCTGGAACGTCTTAAGTTCCCACTGTCTCCATCAGATTGAAGAGAGGGAGATACATGTTCTGCACGGCTCACAGGTGACCTCAGAGCACAGAATAGGACTTTTGGAACATCAGACATCGCCTCGAGTTCGAGATCATGTAACAGAAAGAGATCTCTTAGTTCTCGCAAAAATAAACGAGCTTTTTCGTAATGGCGTCTCTCTCCTTTCTCTCCAAGAGTGCTCTCCTCCGTTTTGCAAACTCCTCGCTAGACCAGGAGCTTTTGAAAGCCCGAATCTTGAACGCATTGTGAGCGGAGGTGGAGATCCTGCTGTCGCAGGAATGATCGTGTATGACCCAAGCGCTCTTTCTACCGATCCCAAAAACTGTTTCGAGCACCCTCTTGGAGGAGGATCGAGATATGTCCTTGGAGCAAACTTCACTACTCCGAGCGGGGAGCGATTCTCGTTCCTAACAACACATCTTCCCGGTAGAGGAGATCTCATTGAGATTCTCGCTGAACTCTCGAAAGTTCTTGAGAATGAAAAACTCCTGCCGATGAAAGTTCTTACTGGAGACTTTAACCGTTCGCCGAGCGATGTCCTCCACTCCCTCAGAGAACGGGACCAAGGG
>JAGRAO010000091.1 GCA_020434565.1 Bdellovibrionales bacterium | reverse complement strand
AGGTGACCAAGCTCGCTCTTTCTCCCTGTTCTATCAGCTACTTATTTGAGCAATCCGCAGCGGATTTTAAGCTCACCTTAGTCACAAGTCGCTCATAACAGGGATTGAAACCATTATATCGGCTGTAACTCATCCGACTCGGTTTTTTTTTTTTTTTTAATTAGAGGTTTTTTAAGTTCTACGTTTGATGACAGCCCCTTTAAGTAGGGAGCTATCATGAAAGTAACAACATCAAGAACACCTCGGTTCACTCTCCGCCAGTTTTCACACGGGCGAGTGAATGCGAATAACTACCGCTCTCGATTGAAAGATCTCATGTCTGTCACTCAAACAAGTCGGGTTATCCCCTCAACGGGAGAGCGCTCGAGTGGTTCTTTTCTCATCATGGTTGGTGAGAATGGAGTTCCAGAGTACCGACGGAGTTCTTTTTCGGTGTGGTAAGAGTTTGACCTTTTACAAACGCCATCTGCGGCCTTTGCAACCTCCTTTTTCCTGAGGCTCATCAGAAAAACGGGGTTCAGGCCGCAATAGGCCTTTTCCTGGCGATTTTCTCCCCTCTTGTCTCCCTATCGATGATTTTCTCTCTCGTCTGCTCTAGGCAGTCTCGCTATACTCGCTCGCGGAGGGGAGAAAATGTTCAGCGCCAAAGCCATACGCCAACAGTACCACTTCAGACACACCGTTCCCCAAAACTCGAGGGAATTGCAACGTTCTCCGCGCGCAATAGGCGATAGATTGGCAGAACTACGCAAGGCAGCTCGACCCATTATAGAAGTTCGCAACGAAGACAACCGATTGAGAAGGGAGCTCGCCCAGCTTAGTCCCAAAGCATCAGGGTCTGAAGTTCCTGAATACCCTGGTGTGGCTCCTCAAGGTGCAGTCGCAACCACGCCACAATCGTCCAAGTCGGTCGCGGATCTTGTAAGCATCCGACCTACTAAATTTTAGGAGTTTATACTCCTGGCAAAATCGCCTGCCCAGCAAGGGGCCCAATAAGAAGACTCGTGTTTGGTCATCTGGAGCGGGGCTCCACTTCATCTTCTCGAATGCTACTGAAAAAGTTTGTCATCTTTCCGCTATCGCGAAGTGGGGAGAAAAACTTTCACATCAAAGGGAATCCCGCTTCATTCATCGATATCGCTACGCGAGAGATCGTATGAGTAATAATTGGACCGAGAAAGAGACGAAATCTGTCAACTATTGAACACAAAGAGGCATTTTCAGGTGACACTTCTTGTCACCCGAGAAGGCCCTCGCCTTGGCCCGGCGTTTGCCATCCCCTTTCGAAACGAGACAGCACACCAACCTCCTCGACCGACGGGCGGGGGAAAGAAATTTCCCCCGCCTTATTTCCACGGAGCGGTTGCAACTATATTCAGGGAAGCATCTTTAATGCCTGTTCAACAAAGAAAGACGAGACTCATAAAAGACATTGTCGAGCTTGTAAAACACGTATCGACCCAGCCAGTCCTTCATAAAGGGGGACGCAGTGAAGCAGCTCTTCGAGGCCGACACCGCAGGATGCAGCGCCGGAGGCTGAAGACACAGATGCTCCTTGAAAACATCAAACGTGGGATCCGTGGTTCGCAGCAATTTGATATGGACAAATTCGATAAGTGCCGAGGTCTTGAAATGAGGGATCTCGATGACATGTCACCTGATGAGCACGAAGAGTTCATCAAGGCATTCTTAAAAAGTTACGAATTCCAGGAAGAAGCTGGGCCGAGTATCTGAAGCCCTCGTACCAATTCCTCGTGATCGCGCCAGTCGAGAAGCTCGCTGCGATTTCGGCTGTTCCTCTCTGAGTTTTGAGCGAATGTCGACTGAGTGGGCTCTTTCCGGTCAGGCGTGTAGGTCCCAGAACGTGTGGGTTGGTCATGAGATTTCTCGGTTTGAACTCTTCCTGGTCCAGAAGTGAATCCCAATAATTTCATAACTTTCTACGCCTCAAGCTCGAGCGGTTCCCGCCTACTTCACGCGAAGGGTAACGGGTATCGCTCGGGTTCGTCAAACCTTGTTAAGCTTTCAGGGGGCGCCTCTGTCTTTTTTGGGCTCGGCTATCAACAAGTCGGAGAACTTGAGTCGTCATTCGGCAATGCAGCGACTCTGGTGAGCTGTTCACGTAATCCCTCGAGAGAGACAGAAAAAAATTGGAGATCGGAGCGTCGGAGGGCTCTGTAGTCTGGTCCGTCACGAAACTGATCGGTTCCCTCATGAAAGGAAGATTGGACCTTCACCACAAGCCCAGCTGCGGACAATCCAATTTGAACGAAGGTTACTGCGGGAGGGGAAACCGCAAACCCGTCCATCCAACTATTTGAGAGAAGTGGTCTCTCACCAGCGGAGACCTTTTCAGGGGTTAACGGGACGAATTCCCTTCCAGCCACATTTGATGACCTAGCAACTTTGCTGATCTCTTCAACAAACGCGCTCAATTCTCGACGGGAGGGGAGTCCGGCGCAACTACGGGAAAGCTCTGGAAGCGTTGCGTTAGCGAGGTCAGAGCGGTCACGACTCGATCCAAATAACATATGCCCTCTCATTACTCATTTGTCTGACGAGTGGAGACGAGAGGAATATCACGTTGTTGGTTCGTACTCTATAGCGAGTGCGGTGGCAGTGGAACTGAGAGAGTCCCGGTCGGGAGGTCGGCACGGCGTCGAGGGGCAAATACGAATTGTGCATTGGTGAGGGCTCATAAGTATCCGTCTGAGTCTTTACCTTGGATATTTTCTCGAAAAACGAGAATGAAGTTTCTTCGAAACATTTGAACTATTTGGCTCGATTCGCGCAGGCCGTTTCCCCCTATTTGACCACTCGGGGCGAACTCCCATTTGCGCTATTCGTGAACTGGCGGCTATACTCCGTCGATCGATTTTCAGCAAGGCCGAAGGAGGCGCTTTGAACGGATTCTCGTTTGAGAGGCAAGAGCGGGAGGGACGCCCTGGGGGTGAGCCTGAGCCATCGAGCGCCTCGCGATCGCGAGACCTTTCTGCTGCATCTTTTCCCTTTCGTTCATCGGAGGAGAGAGAGCCGGATCCGCCAACATCGTTTGCACGTGTTGGAAGTGTCCTTGATATCCCTGTTCGTCGGCGCGGCCAGCAGGGAACTTTAGATGAGAACAATTCAAGGCTTCCCTCATCCGAGGCGTTAGCAGCTTCTGGTTTTATCGCTGTAGAGCAGCTTCTGTCCCAGACTTCATCAGTAACGAGAGCGCTCCGAAGTTTTCAAGTCGGTCGCGATGGCTCATTTGGCGCGAGCTTTGATCCGATGTGTATATTCGAGGAGGCTAAAAACCTCTCGGATACTTTGAAATCTCTTATGGACCCATTTGGGGAACATATTGAAGAACTGGATCTCTTTCTCTCAAATCCTCGAACTTTTACCACAAGAGAGGAGCTGGCCAGGTTGAGCGAATCACTTGATCTGTACATGGAAACCGCTGCCCTTGATCTTGTGAATCGAGAGGTGGGTCGCAGGCGCACTCAAAAAGAACTTGAGAGTTGTTTTGTACTCCTTGGGAATATGGAACGCTCTCTTAGAGCAACCGCTCTGCTGTTAAGTTCAGACCAGCAACAGCCCACTGTTCGACACCCTCAAGTTGGAGGAAACGGCTCGATCGTCGCCTGACAAGTCGTTGCCTGAGACAAATCTTTGCCTAACGACGAACCCCGTCTGGTCCCGAGCTCTCTCCTCAAGCGCGCTTTAAACGAATTACTGGATGAACGTCGAAGGGTGTTCACCCCCTGCAGAATTTAACTCCTGCGGCAGGTATTGAACCATGAACCCAAGAGCGTCGTGAAACTGTTCTAAGAGCTGGGGAGGAACCCCCTTTATGCGATACTGCATCTCGTGCAACTTAAAAAAAGCGAGGTTTTCAGATAGGGTACCCGAGGACCAACCGGCGAGTCCAACTGCCCCCTTGGTAATCCAGAGGTGCTTGAGTCCGGCCCCTATTGTTGAGATCTTGGTCGAGCAAGAAAGTGTTGCTACTTCTCGGTCACCCTCCTCAACCTGCTTTAATATAGACATCTTGCGCGAATAAAAGTCTCTGAGGGGATCGTGCTCCCGTTTTCCCCCGGCAGCTTTCTGAGGTTCGGTCACCGCTTGAATGAGGCGGACCGTATTTTCGTTCAGAATTTCCTTGAGATCTGCGGCTATCTGTTCTTGCTGCTCAGGCGAATATCCCTCAAGGGCATCATGCAGGAGGCCAGCGACCACCAGATCATTGCTTTGTCCGGCCATAGCAAGAATGAGAGCAACCTCAGTGGCATGAGCCATCAGTGGGAGTCTCTCATTTGGACCCCATTTTCGATCCGCATCTTTAAAGAGCCGACCGGCATATCGTACCGCATTTCTCAGATCAATTACCTCTTTCGGGTTCAGGGAAACAACTCCCGAATAAGGTTCGGCTCGGTCAGTGAGGGGCAAACCGAGATCGACATCGAGTTGATCGAGAAGAAGCTCATTGACTCCAAGCCGTCGAAACTGTGTAGCAAGATCACGAATGCGAGGGTCGACAGCAGAGACGTGTCCGCAAGAGATCTCTCCCAAAAGAATTGCACAGGCGAGATGAGCGTTGCCCTCGTGGATGCGATCAGGTCGCTCGAGAATGTCGTAGGTTTGCACGAGCTGATCGGTCAGACTCCGCCCGAATTTCCGCTCAACAACTTCAAGAAGCTTTGTGGCCTTTTCGAGGTCGGCGTACTGAAGAGGGCTGTAAAGCATAGCTGCTGCCACTTGTTGGGGGGGGACGCCGCTCGCAGCAAGCAAAAGCCCAATTTCGCCAGTGAGAGCTACCATCGGGAGATCGTCAGTTGGCCCCCATGTTTTTCCTTTGGCGACTTGCTCATCTACGAGAAATTTCGTGGTGAGTTTTAGGGCATTCCGTACCCATTGGGCGTCTTCGGCAGAATACGGGACCTGAGAGAGCTCAACTTTCTTCGGCGAGAGAACGGGTTCGGCCTGTGCATTTCCTTCACCCCGAGCAGTTCGAGTAGACACGACGAGTGACTCGAGCATCGCACCAAACAACCGCTTGGGGCGATGAATCAGGGGCGAGGAGGCCGTTCCGTTATGGTGAGGAGTTCCGAAATCGGGAAGTTCGCGAGAAGAGCTTGCACTCCTTGAGACCAAGGAGGGCCCTACGATATTTGAGAATTCGTTCGCTGAAGTCGCGCCGGTTTGAGAGTCAGGTCCTCTCTGAGGCGAATGTGAACTAACGTCCTGCAACATCCTCTTTCGCAGGTTTCAGAAACTCTCACGCCAGAGTTTTGATACCTTCTGCTTCGGTAGTCCGGTAAATAAACCTCCCCGTCTCTTGTCACGAGTACACTGTGCTACCGAAAGGTGGGAGGCCCAGTAATACTCACCTTGAACCCCAAACGTACTCAATCCGGAGAATTCGGATTAATCGAATTCTCATAATTGAGAAACGTCATCAACATTCTTGGGGAGAACCTGAAACGCACATTCCCAACCAGGCGAGAATGGAACGAAAACCTGATGGAGTTCCTTCATATTTGCATGGGTAAGGATGCCCTGAAATCCGAATCGATTCTATTGGGAGAGTGAGTTTTTCTAGAATAGTAATTATGAGCGCTTTCAAGGGATTATGGAGTCTGTGGATATCTTCATCTAGATTTCTGGTGGTGCGGAAGCCAGTTTCTCGAGAGAATTGACAAAGGTAGAAAGAAATCGGTTCGTGTGGTAAGCGTCGAGTGCCCGGTGATCGATAGTCAGCGAGACATACAACCGGGGACGTATTTCAATAGATTTTTCACCACTTTCTTTTTCAACTACGACAGCACGATCTTCAAGTTTGCCGAGTCCAAGAATGGCAGATTGGGGTTGCTGAATAATTATAGGCGCAGCAAACAAGCTCCCACTTACTCCGTGGTTCGAAATCGTAAAGGTCCCATCAGCCATTTCTTCAGCAGAGAGCGTTCCTTCTCGTGCTTTGTGCGTCATTGAGGTCAAGTTTTCAGCGAGCTGTCGAAATGAAAGCGTTTGGGCTCGCTTAATGACAGGAACGACAAGCCCCTTTTCACCAAGCGCCGTTCCCACCCCGATATTGATGTCTTCGAAGATCTCGAGCTTGTCGCTATGCCACCGACTATTCACCTCTGGAGAGGCCTGGATTCCTTTGACGCAAGCCCAAACGAAGTAGACCGTATAGGAAAGGTTAATCTTTTCCTTCTCAAGCCGTTCTTTGTTTTGCTCTCGGTGTCGCTGGACTCCAAAGAGATCGCACTCAAAAACCGAGGTCACGTGAGGTGCGACTTCGAGAAGCGAATGAGTCATTCGCTTCGCGATAGTCCTTCGCATGAAGTCGTGTGGAACGAATCGGCTCTCGGCCTGTATCTCCGGGAGCACAACGTTGCTTCGGTTCTGCGTCCCCAGTGTTGTCACAGCTCGGTCCGGGAGGAGCGGGAGGATGTCTCGTTTCGTAATTCGTCCGGCCCTGCCGGTTCCCGTTAAGTCGACGAGAGAGACTCCGTATTTTTGGGCGAGTCTCTTTACGGCTGGGCTTGCCCGAAGCCCTTCGGGCAGTACTTCTGGTCTAAATGAGGGGACCGTTTCCAACTGGCCTTCTTGTGTTTCGCTCTTTTTGGTCGAAGTTTCCTTTGCTCCTTCTTCAATCCGTCCGAGGACACAACCTGGAATCGCTGGATCGTCAAGTGGCACAATGATTTCCCGGAGTACTCCAGAGGTAGGCGCAGCGATTTCTACCATCGCCTTATCAGTGCTCAATTCAACGATCGGCTCATTCTCCTGCACCGAATCACCGGGCTTCTTAAGCCAATTCGCAACAACAGACTGAGTCCCTTCTTGTTGGTCTTCTGGAACAATAATGTCGACGAGTTTTGCCATGATGCTATCCGTCAAACTCCATGAGCTCATACAATTTATCTTCGATCTGCTCAACGCTTGGAAGAGCTGCTTGAAGAAGCGAGACGTTATACGGCATTGGAATATCTCTTACCGCAAGACGCTCAACAGGCGCCTTGAGACTGAGAAACGCTTCGCTTGAAAGTACTGCCGCTATCTCGGCTCCAAATCCTGCCGTGAGGCTATCTTCGTGTAGAATAAGTGCCCGGCCAGTCTTCTCGACCGATTGGAGAACAGCCTCCCTGTCCCACGGCATAAGAGTTCGAAGGTCTATCACCTCCACTTCCTCTGGGATCCGCGAAGCAGCTTCAAGTGCACGCTCTACCATTGCTCCCCAAGTAATAAGGGTAGCAGAATTCCCTCGGGTCAACGTCTTTGCTACCCCGAACGGGACGACAAACTCGTCCCCCGGGTACGGCACTCGAGCTGAAGGGGCATCTAAGAGATAGCGATGCTCAAAAAAGAAAGTCGGATTGTTCGAGCGCATCGCAGATCGCAAGAGCCCAACTGCATCGGCAGCATTGCTCGGGAAGGCGACTTGCCAACCGATTGCGTGAGTAAACATGACCTCATCGGATACGGAATGCCAAGGGTCGCCACACTTCGAAAAACCGCCCGGAGTTCGAACCACTATTGGAGCAGCAAATCGGTTGTTTGTTCGCCAACGGATAGTTCCACAATCAATCAACTGTTCGTGAGCAGGGTCGGCATACTTTCGAAACTGGATTTCTGCAACCGGAAGAAGCCCAGCGTAAGCCATACCAACAGCTCGACCAATAATCCCTTCTTCAGAAAGGCTCGTGTCGCTCACCCGATCTGCACCAAATTCCTCTTGAAGACCCAGCGTCGCTCCATGAACTCCACCTTTAGGCCCAATATCTTCTCCAAAGAGCACCACTCTCTCATTCAGGGAAAGTTCGTGCGCGAGCGTTCGACGAATCGCGGTCAGCATGTTGATTCGCTGAGCTTCGGGCGCATCGTTGATGGAGCCGACATGAGGCGAGATTCCAAGGGAGCGGAGTCCACCGACAATCTGTATTGGCTCCTCTTCCTCCCAAAAGCGGTGCTCATAAAGTCGGCTCGGGTCAGGCTCGGGGCGATTCAAAGCCTCGTCGAGAGCAGAGGCAACAATCTCAGCGCTCTTTTCTTCAAGCGCTTTCCACTTGGCGGAAGGAAATCCGCGATTCTCTAAAAACGCTCTCAGCTTTGGGAGTGGATCTTGAGCTTGCTCCTGCTCAACGAAACTCTCAGATTTATAAGCCTGTGTATCCTGACCAGAGTGGCCAGAGAGTCGCGGCACCGTCAGCCGCAAGAGAACTGGACCGTTTCCCGCTCGCGTGTTGCGGACCCCCTCTGAGATGAGTGAGAGGGCTTCGCAGGGATCGGTACCATCGCCCGACAAGATCTTGAGGTTCTTATAGCTCGCGAGGTTTTCAGCAATATTTCCTCCTGGTGTCTGAAAAACGGAGGGGACCGAGAGCCCGTACTGATTGTCTTCAATGTAGAAAAGCATCGGGAGTCGTTGCGTCGTTGCTACATTAAGGGCCGACCAAAACCCGTTTGTTGCAACGGATCCATCGCCTCCAAGCGCAACCGCGATTCCTCCGACTACATCGCTCTCCTGAAGGACCCGCTGGCGATACTGCAAACCATAGGCCCAGCCCATAGTTGGGGTGTACTGGGTGCCGACACCCCCAGCCATCGGGAGAATCTTTGTCCCAGCAGAGTTGGGAAAGTTACAGACAACCCCAATGTCACGACCATCACTAAACCCCCCACTCTTTCCCATCGGACCAGCGAGTGCATCGACCACTGAAAGTCCAACTGAGAGAAGAAGCGGCCTTGATCGATAGTATCCGGAAGCAGCGTCGTGGGTGTGAGTGAGGTGAAGTCCGAGAATGATCTGAGCGAGGTCGTGACCTCGGGCGGAAAATTGATAGAGCACCTTTCTCTCAGGCAGAAGTTTTGTTTCTTCGAGCTCATCAAGAGCACGCGAAATCAAGAGAAGCTCAACAGCCCTCTCCCAATCAAAAATCTCCAATATCTTCCCTTTACTCACTGTCGCTCCATCCGCTCTCTGTCGCTCTGAGTTCACGGAGCCTATCGTCTAATCCCGGGTGAAAAAAGCTGGGGAGGCCTTGTCTAAAATAACGTTCTAAAGCCAAGGTCTTCACACTTTGATTTGCAATTCCAAGCGAATAAAGTCAGGGAGCCCAAGCCTGGGGAGAAAGGCGGAACAAGAGGGGAGACTATGTCCGAAATTGAGACTGAACTCGAGGGTGGATTGCTGAGTGTTCGGCTCTCCAGACCCGAGGCTTTCAATAGCATTAATGATGCTATGGGAAAGGGGTTGATCTCTGCCTTTCAGAGGGCACACGAGGATCAGAACGTACGAGCTGTGCTTCTCTTAGGGGAAGGGAAGGCGTTTTGTGCCGGACAGGACCTCAAAGAGGTACCGGCCGATCTCAATCTCCGCAACATTATCGATACTCGATACAATCCTCTCATTAAGAGCATGGTTGGATTACCGAAACCAATAGTGTGCGCCGTGAATGGGACAGCTGCTGGGGCCGGTGTGAGTTTGTGTCTTGCTTGCGATATTGTCGTTGCGGCGAAGTCAGCTTTTTTTATTCAGGCATTTTCTCAAATTGGGCTCGTACCAGATAGTGGGGGAACGTATTTCCTCCCACGCCTCGTTGGTACCGCTCAGGCGTTGGCGCTTGCGCTCCTTTCACCTCGGATTTCGGCTGAAAAAGCCAAGGACATCGGCTTGATCTACGAGGTCTTTGAGGACGCTGAGTTGATAGCAGAGACACAAAAAATTGCATTTTCCCTCGCGAGTGGTCCGACCACCTGTCTTGGTTTTACAAAGCGCGCTATTCGGGAGTCGTTTCAGATGACTCTCGAAGAGCAGCTCGAGCGAGAGGCTGATTTTCAGCAACGAGCTGGCTCAAGTGCTGACTTTCGAGAAGGTATCGAAGCCTTTAAAGAGAAGCGGAAACCTCAATTTACAGGACGATAATCGGAGCAAAGATGTCAAAAGGGAAAGTTTCTGTCATCGGAAGCGGAACGATGGGGCGGGGTATCGCACAGATCGCTGCTACCAATAGTCATGATGTCATCGTGGTTGATACATCAGAGAAAGCGCTTCAGGTTGCCAAGTCAGAACTTGAGAAAGTCTTTGCTCGACTCGTTGAAAAGGGCAAGGTTTCCCCAGACGATTCAAAAGCGATTCTTTCAAGAATCGCGTGGGAGAGCGATCTCAAACGGGTGAAAGGCAGTACTCTGGTCATTGAGGCTGTTGTCGAGAACCTCGAAGTGAAGCGCATGCTCATGAGAGATATTGAGTCGACAGTTGCTCCAGACTCTCTCCTTGCTTCAAACACATCCTCTCTTTCAATCGCTTCTATCGCCTCTGCGTGTGAGAACCCCGAGCGGGTTCTGGGATTGCATTTTTTTAATCCTGCACCACTTCTTCCGTTGGTAGAGGTCATCCCGGGGATCACTTCTGGGGGTCAGTATCTCTCTCGAGCTGTTCAGTTGATGAAGAGTTGGGGGAAGGCTCCGGTTGAAGCAAAAGATACCCCCGGGTTTATCGTGAACCGTGTTGCGCGACCATTCTATGGTGAATCTTTGCGAATCCTTGAAGAAGGCGTTGCAGATTGTGCAACTATCGATTGGGCCCTGAAGGAGATCGGCAAATTCCGAATGGGGCCGTTTGAGTTGATGGATCTCATCGGGAACGATATCAACTTGAAAGTTACAGAGACTGTCTTTGAAGCGTTTTTCTTTGACCCACGGTTTCGTCCTTCTTTTGTCCAAAAGCGTATGGTTGAGGCTGGTCTTTTTGGTCGGAAGTCAGGGAGAGGATATTATGATTACAGGGAAGGTGCCGCTGTGCTTGAGCCGAACGCTGATACGGCCTTAGGGCAAAAGATCTTAGAGCGAGTTTTGGCAATGCTCATAAACGAGGCGATTGATGCAGTGTTTATGAATATTACAACGCCTGAGGGGGTAGATCTCGCTATGACCAAAGGGGTTAATTATCCGAAGGGGCTCTTACGGTGGGGCGAAGAGTGGGGGCTTGGCGAAGTCCTTTCTCATCTTGAGTCTCTGCAAGAGGAGTATGGAGAAGATCGCTACCGGCCGAACCCACTTTTAAGAAGATATGTGCGTGAAGGGAGACGCTCGTTCTTCCAATAAGACTTTTTACGGAGAGTAGAGATGAAAGGTGCCTATTTGGTGGATGGAGTGCGAACGGCCATCGGCAGTTTTGGTGGAACGCTCAGTTCTGTTCGGCCTGACGACATGGCTGCATTTGTTCTCGCTCAAACGCTTGAGAGATCAAACCTCGCCGATAGAACTCAGTTGGAGGAAGTAATTCTTGGGTGCGCAAACCAAGCTGGAGAAGACAATCGAAACGTTGCTCGAATGGCGCTTCTCCTTGCAGGGATTCCTCAGACGGTGGCTGGCGAAACGGTGAACCGTCTCTGTGCTTCGGGGATGAGCGCAGTGATCCGAGCCGCTGACGCAATCGGATGTAACAAGGGAGAGCTCTTCCTTGCAGGAGGAGTAGAGAGCATGACCCGCGCTCCTTTCGTTCTCGCCAAAAACGATCAGCCTTGGGGGCGCAACACCGAATTGTTTGACACAAGCATTGGGTGGAGATTTGTAAATCCGAAGATGCATTCGGAATACGGCACTGATTCGATGGGTCAAACAGCGGAGAATCTTGTTGCAAAGTATTCCATCTCCCGAGGAGATCAAGATGCGTTTGCCCTTGCTTCGCAACAAAAGGCAAGACGTGCTATCGAATCGGGGCGCCTTCAGAAAGAGATTGCCCCGCTCTCAATTCCACAACGGAAAGGTGATCCGAAACTCTTTGAGCGAGACGAGTTCCCCCGTTTTGATTCTTCGCTTGAAGCTCTCTCAAAACTTCGGCCGGCGTTCAAAAAGGACGGTACAGTTACGGCCGGAAACTCTTCTGGAATAAATGACGGAGCCTGTGCCCTGCTTGTGGCCTCTCAAGACGCTCTTCAGAAAAATGGTCTACGTCCGATGGCTCGGATTGTTTCGAGTGCAGTCTCCGGTGTCGAACCACGGATTATGGGGATAGGACCGGTTGAAGCGAGCAGAAAGGCACTCGAACGAGCTGGGCTTTCGTTGAGCGATATGAACCTTATTGAATTGAACGAGGCGTTTGCGGCACAGAGTCTTGCATGTCTTCGTGAACTTGGTATCGCTGACGATGACGAAAGAGTGAACCCCAACGGCGGCGCAATCGCGCTTGGGCATCCGCTTGGTATGTCAGGTGCTCGATTACTCTTAACAGCAATGTACGAATTGAAAGAGCGCAATGCTCAATATGCGCTCTGTACTCTCTGTGTTGGAGTCGGGCAAGGTATGGCGACCATTATTGAACGGTGTGCATGATATACGAATTTAATGGGTATCAACCGGTTGTCCACGAATCAGCATTCGTACATCCGCTTGCGTGTGTTGTTGGGAATGTCGTTATTGGTAAGGATGTCTACATCGGTCCAGGTGCTGCTCTTCGTGGCGATTGGGGCGAAGTGGTAGTCTCTGACGGATGTAACGTACAGGAAAATTGCGTTGTACACATGTTTCCTGGTGTGACGACCATTTTAGAACCGATGGCGCATATTGGGCACGGAGCCGTGGTCCATGGTGCTCGGATTGGGAAAAATGCCCTTATCGGAATGAATGCTGTAGTCATGGATAACGCCGTTGTTGGTGCAGGGTGTATCGTTGGGGCATTGTGCTTTATTCCAGCCGAGATGCAAATTCCAGAGAGAAAGGTCGTCGTCGGAAACCCAGCGAAAATCGTCAAAGATGTTTCTGACGAAATGCTCAATTGGAAAACCGAAGGAACGAGGCTCTATCAGACCCTTCCTCAAGCGTGTCGGAATTCCCTTCGAGAGTGCGAGCCGTTGCGCGCCGTTCCAGCAGACCGACCGAAGCAGGAATATTCTCACTACAAAACTCTCAAAGAAACCACCGCACAGGAGAAACGCGATGACAGCTAATCAGAGTTTAATTCAATCGTTTGCAAATGGCGCCTGGACCTTTGGCAGCGGCGGTGCGCGTCCCGTCTTTCATGCGGTAACGGGAGAAAAGATTGGAGAGGTATCAAGTGAAGGGCTCGACTTTAGAGCAATGCTTGAATACGCACGGAATGTGGGGAATTCGAACCTGCGCTCGATGACCTTTCATGAGCGTGGAAGGATGTTGAAGAAACTGGCGCAGTATTTAATGGATCGAAAGGACGAGTTTTATCCAGTTTCATCAGCTACAGGCGCTACAAAAGTCGACTCGTGGATCGATATCGAAGGGGGAATAGGGACGCTCTTTGTAACAGCAAGCAAGGGTCGGCGCGAATTGCCGGATGAACCGTACTATGTTGACGGGGCTACTGAACAGGTTTCAAAGAATGGAACTTTTCTCGGGCTCCATATTTGTACTCCGCTGACGGGAGTGGCCGTGCACATCAATGCCTTTAACTTTCCGTGTTGGGGAATGCTCGAAAAGCTCTCAAGCACTTTTCTTGCTGGTATGCCAGCGATTGTAAAGCCAGCGACGGCGACTTCGTATCTCACGCAGAAGATGGTCAGCGCGATGCTCGAATCAGAGATCCTTCCTGATGGTGCGCTACAGCTTATTTGCGGAGGCGTTGGTGACCTCTTTGATCATCTCACAAGCCAAGATGTTGTTACGTTTACTGGATCAGCTGAAACGGGCCGAAAACTGAGATCTCACCCGATCATAACAGCCAATTCTGTTCGCTTTAATATGGAAGCTGACTCGTTGAACTGTTCAATCCTTGGGGATGATGTGCAGGAGAGCGACGAGGAATTTGGACTTTTCGTGAAAGAGGTCGTGCGTGAAATGACAGTAAAGGCCGGCCAAAAGTGTACGGCAATTCGGCGGGTCATTGTTCCAAAGGATCGAGTCACGTCTGTTGTCGACGCGATTAAGGCACGTTTGGAAACGATCGCTGTGGGAGATCCAACTGTAAAAGAAGTGAAGATGGGCCCACTTGCGAGTCGCGAGCAGGTC
>JAGRAO010000090.1 GCA_020434565.1 Bdellovibrionales bacterium | reverse complement strand
GTAATTTTTCTTCAAACTCTTCTCTCTTTCGTACAACCTGCAAACCGACACTTGAGCCGAGAAGAGCTGGTTTTATGATACACGGGAAATTGCATGTCCTATCGACCGCTGAAAGTATCTCGTCCGGGTTCTGGAGATACTCTTCCGAGTAGAACCAGTAGCTCGGAACAACCGGAAGTCCATTCCCACGAAAGATCTCTTTCATAAGAACCTTGTCCATGCTCGCCGCCGCACTCGCCACTCCGCAGCCAACGTACGCTACGTTCATCAGTTCAAAGAGGCCCTGAACCGACCCGTCTTCACCGAAAGTTCCATGAAAAACGGGGAAGAAGACATCGGCCGGAAAGGTTCGCGTCCGCAAAAAGGAAGGATTCAATTCAACAAATTCAGAGGCTCCTCTTTTGGGATGAAGCGTGACCTCCGTTGAATGAGAGAGAAGCGAAGGAAGGTGGGAATAGCACGTAATGTCACATAAGCCTTCTCCAACGAACCACTTTCCATCCTTCGTCAGATATACCGGAAACGGATCAAATCTCTCATTATCGAGGGCGTGCAAAGCTTGAAGGCCACTAATAACCGAGACTTCGTGTTCAACAGAAACTCCGCCGAAAAGTACAGCAACTCGTATTTTCATCTGACACTCGCCCTAACCATAGATGTCTGGAAGATCGTTTTCAAAAAGGATCACGTCACCTGGTCTCTGCATCTTCTGGAGTTGATGCTGCGCATCTTTTAGAGAAGGCACAGTAAAGAGGGCTTCCTTGGAAAACCCTCCCTTTTCAAGACCTGAAATAAGGGGAGCCACTCGCTTTTCATTCCCAACCAAAACGACAAAGTCACAGCACTGAGCTGCCTTCTTCCCGATCTCCTCATTGAGGGTGTACTCCTGATCGCCAAGTTCAATCATTCCTGGAGTCACAAGAAATTTTCGTTTGTTTTGAAAGCTTGAAAGCACCTCTAAGGCGGCGGAGAAGCCAGACGGATTGGAGTTAAACGAATCGTCAATAACGACGATTCCATTCCCTTTATCCATAAGCTGTAACCGGTGTTGAACTGGATGCATTGCTCGTACGGCTTGACGAATTCTCGCCCAATCGATACCAAGCTCTGCTCCAACTGCAATAGCACTCACGATATCTCGAATATTGTGACAGCCAAGGAGAGTGGTTTGGAACCGAAGAGATTCGGAAACAGATTTGCCGCCTATGGAAAACGAACTCCCATGTTCCGATACTTCAATCTCAAACGCCGAATAATTCGCGTGAGAATTCTCTACACCAAAGGTTATAACCGGGCACTTAGCCTTCTTTTCGATTTCTGGTGTAAAGGGATCGTCTGCGTTTAGAAAACACTTTCCATTCTCAGGGAGCGCCTCTACGAGCTCTGACTTTCCCGTTACGATGTTTTGTTGACTGCCAAACGTTTCAAGGTGCGCTGTTCCGATGCAGGTAAGAATTCCCCAAGTCGGTTGGGCTACATCGCAACACAATCGAATGTCGCCAATCTGTCGAGCACCCATCTCGGCCACGAAAATCTTGTGAAGGGGTTTTAGTTCTTGCCGTATTATTCGGGCGAGACCGAGATCCGTGTTTACACTCCCGGGCGTCATAAGAGAGATATACTTCTGAGAGACAACCTCTTGAACCACGTGCTTCGTAGTGGTCTTCCCATAGCTTCCAGTAATTCCGAGAACGAGAAGATCGTCAAATTTCTTCCTCTGTCGTTCAGCATCTTTGAGGTAGTAGCGGTTGATTTGATCTTCAAGCGGCTTCACCAGAAAAAGCGTAATCCACAGAATGAACGGCCCAAGAAGAGCGAGAAATGCGGCAGCGATTCCAGCTTTCTCAAAGCTCAAGTTTTCGAGAGCTGTTCCTAAGAGGGCGAGAGAGATCAACGAGGCAACAGCGAACAACCGAGTCGCTCTGCTTGTATAAACAAACGGTTTTTTCTCATTTTTATTGAGTTGATTGATTCGAGAACTCGCTGCGATCATAACGACTGAAAGCAGGGCAATCAGTATAATCCGCACCTGTGAATCATTGAGACAAAATGCTGAACTGACGAGAAGAGTGACGGAAATTCCTATGAGGAAGGAGCGTGTGGAGAATATAAGACCCGATGGATAGCGAAGTACCCGTGCAAAGAATCGCTCAGGGCGATAACTCGCTTGTTGGCTCCACTGAAGTGATGTTCTTAGCAGCAAGAACGAAAAGGTCACAGAAACGACAAACAAGATCCCCGAGAGCGATATTTCCATGTGTCTTTCTATCCAGTAAGAAACTTTGCAGTGACCAACGAGAATTCGACTGGCCGGTCGAGAAAACTATAGTGTCCGGCATCTGGCCAAACAACAAGACCAGCATCAGGTATCGCTTTTTTAATCTCGTTTGCCATCCACAGAGGAGTATCTAGGTCTTTTTCTCCCCACACGAGCAAAGTAGGTTGGCGAAGATGAGGGAGGAGCGGAGAGAAATCTTCATGAATCACCTGCACCATTGTTTGACGCATTGCTCCAGCCTGCTGGTAGTCGGTGCTACCGAAAAAGCCTGAGAGTCTCGACAAAAGATTCTGCTGGAGAGCTCCCTTGGGAACCGCGAAACAGAGTAGGGACTTGAGGGCTTTAAAAAGTTTAACCCTCATTTTCATCCGGAGAGAGTGCTTCGCTGGCAAACCAGCGGAGTCGATCAGAAGAAGCTTGTCTACTTTCTCAGGGTGATCGTACGCGTAGCGCACAGCTACTCTTCCCCCGTGCGAATGTCCGCCGAGCACACTCAGGTGTTGTATGCCGACAGCATCGAGGAAATTACTAAGCGAATCGGAAAAGTCTTTCGTAAACCAAGCACTCTTGGGGGTCGAGGAGGCGCCAAACCCGGGGAGATCGAGGGTAATAACACAGGCACCGGTTTTGCCACGAATTTCCCGTGCTGCTCTGTCAAAGAGTTCCTTTCTCGCACCCCATCCATGGAGCAAAAGCACGGTTGTTGGTGCCGATATTTCGCCGAATACTTTGTAACTTACCGTGAGTCCTTGGACTTCTTGCAAACGCTCGTTTTCCATGTAGGAGTGAGACTTTATCCTCAAGGGAGGGTGAGGTAAACCTGCCTCAGCCCGCTTAGTTCGTGAGGTTTCGTTGCGAAAGGGTAGGGGGTGAGAGAATCCCCCCTGGGGCTAGCCTTCTTGTAAGGACGGCTGGTAACTTTTCGTCGGGAAGTCTGCTTTTAGAGTTCTTTTTTCAAGGAAGGATATGGCCATTTCATTACTTGGTATCTCGGGGAGTGCTCGTCGCGAGTCTCTTAATCGTAAATTGCTTGGAGCTGCGTGCAAACAGATTCGTTCACAGGGGGCCGATGTTACCGAGCTTGATATGCGTGATTTTGAGCTTCCGCTCTATGACGGGGATATAGAGGACAACGAAGGGTTTCCCCAAAAAGTTTTAGAACTCAAGGAGATCTTTAAGCGTCATGATGGATTTATAATTGCCTCTCCCGAGTACAACAGTTCGATTTCGCCCCTTTTAAAAAATCTTATCGATTGGGTGTCTCGCCCGGCACAGGGAGAGGCTGCGCTCGAATGCTTCGCTGGAAAAACCGCGGCCTTACTTTCGGCCTCTCCCGGGGGGCTCGGGGGACTCCGTGGTTTAGTGACTGTGCGTTCTATTCTTGGCAATATCAAAGTGCTCGTTCTACCTGACCAGTTCGCTCTGTCGAGCGCGGGAAGCGCATTCGACGAAAAGGGGAACCTCAAAGATTCAACACATGTTCAGGCAGTTGAGCGAGTCATCTCTGCGCTCGTCAATGTGACGGGCGCGCTTCGAGCCTCTCGCTAGCCGCATCTCGGCAGTCGTCTTTTACGAAGAGTAAGGGATCCCCTCCAGTTCGTAGAGGGAAATATACTGGTATAATCAGGCTCTTAAAATTCTTCTTGACGGAATGGAGTTTTTCAAATATTCTGGTTAAGTATTTAGTTACAAAAATCACCTCTTCGAGAGGTTATATTCTAAGCGGCTTAATTTGCCCGCTTTTTTTTTGCCTAAATTCACCCCTTCCAGTTGAGTTGAACCCATTTTCAGCTGCTGATTCGACCAGCTCCGCTAAGATACTGAAATTCAATGGGTTTATTTCAAGAAAGTTCATGATTTCATACAGTTAGTCAAACTAGCGTGAACGGAGGATGTCGGGAGTCTTGTCAGCTGGCTGCGTCTACATCGAGCTGGTTTTGAGCATCGGGCAGACGCTCATTTACGAAACTGCTTCACTGGATTGTACCGCAAGCTTTTGTTCGCCTCTTGAGCCGATTTGAACGGGGAACTCTTCACCCGTATCATTTCGAAAGGAGCACGATTCTCGAACACTACACTTCGCACACTTTCTTGGGTGTGGCGTCGCTTGCGCTTGCGCACCTTTTGTCGCTATCTCTCGCATAGCATCGATCTGTTTTTGAAGCCACTGCTGGCGCCCGGCGCTGTTGTGAATCTTCACCTTACGACATCCCTTCCCAATGATCAGATAACCGTAAGGTGGCTTCTTGCCCTCGAATTCTTCGACGAGTCGCATGTACACAAGGAGTTGTGCGATATGTCTATCCCGAATTTTCTTTGCTAAAGGCTTTCGTTCGACAGGGATAAAAAATCCATTCTCAACTACGATCGCATCTGGTCTGAATCTCTGAAACATAGTTCTTAGACGGGACAGTTTTGCTTCCGTCGATGCTAAAGACGTCGCTGGATCGGTCAAGTCCGACTTCCTTCTGGAGCTTCCGGTTGAAAAGCGAGACCGCATCGAGAACGATAACTGCACATACCAGTATGATCGCAAGGAGTAAGAGATCTGTCTCAACTTCAACGAGTTGCTGAAGCAGCTCCACAAAATGTCCCTGCGCCCACTCCAGCATACTACTTTCCCAAGAATTGCTTCAGGAGTGCGTAGAGTACTCCGAACGCGAGTAACGAGACCGTGAACCTGAGGTGTTTCGAGAGGAAGACGGACTCGCCGTATGTTTCGGCCCACTCCTCGTGTAGCTTTTGACCCTCCTCGACCCGAGCTTTCTGTTTCTTGGTCTTCACCAATTCAAGATTGCTCAGACGCCACGACTCCGGGCATACCACGAAGGCACCGATCTCTCCGGCAGAGAAGATGTACTTACCGAGTGAACCTTTGCGCGGCATTCTTCAATCCTCTTCTCTGGGCAGGTCTTCAAGGCGGAATTTCAGGAAAGTGAGCTCAATATTTTGAGCAAAGACTTTTTCCTTCCACCCGAAATTGACTAAGCCGCTCTCCTCATGAATGTCGCGGATCAATGCCCTTCAGGGGGGTTATGACTCTTTGTAAGGGCACCGAGTAGTAAGCGTAGTTAGCGCTGAAATCTCCTAAGAATATTTCGTATCGGAGACAGCCAGCTGGCTCGTGGTGCTGAGGTCTCCTCACCCGATACCCCAGTGCCAATCTGGCTTAGGTCGGGTGCGGTAAGAAAGTCGAGGGAATTCATCTCTGAATTTGGAATGTGAGCAGATTCAAGGAGATACTGAGCTTCGGGTGCTTGCTCGTTCGTTAGTCGCCAAAATGCATAGCGCCCACAAGCCGAGTAAAAACAGGCAGATAGCTCGGTGTGAACTGAATCTTCTTCACTTTTGATGACCTCCAGCGTGTAGTCCGTTCCTTCCTCGAGGAGAAAAAAGGCTGAAAACGTCTGGTGCCAGGCTCGCTTGGCACGGTAGGCAGCAATTTCATGGGCGTAGCGCCCAAAAAGTACTATGTTATCAGGATCATAGAGGATTTCCGAGCGGAGATCTCGCGGGACTTCGCGGTCATTTCCGTAAGATTCTGTTCTCGAAGAAAACAACATTCTGGTAGCTCCCTAAGAATTCATAAGATTCAAAGAGTTTATCGACACCCGGCCCTCACCCCTTAACCGCCAAAATGGTTTGGGAGTAGCTCTGAGCAGGCGCGCGACCGGGCGCCGGGGAAGAGTTAGAAAGGATGGCTGAGGTCGTAGTAACGTACTGATACTTATGGTATAGGTTAAGGAACTGAGATTAATCGGGGCACGAATCAAACGAGAATGATCTTCGGAAGTGCTCGCTGTTCCCCGATCCATTGTGCCTCGTGAGAGAACCTCGACTACCGAACTCTCAAGGATGCGCGAGAGAGAAGCGAAACCATACTGTTAGAAGTCCCGACTCTTGAGAGTCGAACCTGCGGTATCCAGCGGATCTGTGTTGGAAGAGATGCAATTGTCAC
Source organism: Bdellovibrionales bacterium (assembly GCA_020434565.1). Classification (GTDB taxonomy): domain Bacteria; phylum Bdellovibrionota_C; class UBA2361; order UBA2361; family RFPC01; genus JAGRAO01. Next base: position 7,748 of record JAGRAO010000090.1, on the reverse strand, counting down.
CGACTCAATCGAAGCGATTGATTCAATCTTAAGAGACTGCTTTCTGTTTCCCAGCGTTGAAGTGCTGGCACGGTTTCGTTTTAAAAAATTTCAGGAAATTTTTCGGCTTGTAGCAAAGGCGAGTGATCGATTTGAAAGAGGGGCGTTCCGCTCCAAGGAGATGGGCGTGAAAAGTTCTCTTTGCTCTCGCAACGGAAACTTAGTGGAGCGCTCTTATTCTTTAACTAACGACTAAGGGAAACAACATGAGAGACGGTGGATATAGAGGCGGCGGCGGTGGTGGCCGCGGACGAGGTGGACGAGGTCGAAATAATGACCGCAACCGGCGTGGTGGCCGCGGTGGCGGCGGCGGTGGTCGTGGACGAAATGACCGTGGCGGCAATCGAGGAGGATATCGAGGAGGAAACCGTGGCGGGGGCGGAAGGCATCGCCGCGGGAGCCAATCTGACGGCGGAAATCAGCGCGAGCGAATCCAGGTAGAGAGCGGGTATCTCGTTTTGATCGACCAGTTTATGTTGGCGAATCCTCAGTTTGTAGATCAACTCGAGCAGCTTATCGACGAGTCGCCTGAGAAAAAGGATGAACTCGTACGGAAATACGGTGGAGTGGTTGTTCAGTTGGCGCCAGCGACATACCGCATAGCGCGAGACCCATATGCTTTTACTATCATCGTGCATCAAGATGGCTCGTCTACTGAGGGAGTCGAGATCACTGACTCTGCTAAGGAAGATCTCGGCAAGGTCTTTATTGATACGCGATGCTTAGCGATGGTCGACCGAGAATTGCTCGACGATGTCGCACTTCTTCGAAAGTACCAGCAGCTCTGGCTTGGAGGAGAGGATAAGGCGTGTCGTGATCTTCTTCGAGATAACGGTGGCGCAGTTCGGTATGGATTCCAACGCTTCGGCGATGAACTCGGTGTTCATGCCGTCCCTGGCGACGACATGGTCGGCCTGTGGCCTGAGCATGTGGCGGGCAGGATAGGTGAAGATTCTTCCGATGCCTCCGATGCTCGTCAGGCCGATGAGTCGATCGAAGAGACTGGCTCAGCTGCGACCGTGTAGCTCAGCACTCCGCTGAATCTTTTGAAAGAGCCCTGCTTGCAGGGCTCGAGGCAATTCTGTTTCATCAAACGAAAAGAGTATGCGCTTTCTCTGGGGAAACGTGACTTTTACTCTCCTCTTCTCAGGAGCGATGTTCCTTTTCAGTCCCCCGTTCCTTCAAGCTGACGAAAAACCCACGGTTCTCGCAACGACAACTCTTATTGCTGATCTCGTACGAAGTGCCGCTGGAGACTTTGTGCAGGTCGAGGCATTGATGGGGCCTGGCGTTGATCCCCATGTTTACAAGGCGACCCAGGGAGATCTTTCGAAGCTCGGAAGAGCGGATATCGTCTTTTTTCATGGGCTTCATCTTGAAGGAAAGATGACCGAAATCTTCTCCAAGCTTGGAAAGCGTAAAAATTTCTTTGCGGTAGGGGAGAGTCTTTCGCGTGACGTGCTCATGGCCCCTCCAGAATTTGAGGGAAACTACGATCCTCATGTTTGGTTTGACGTGCGCCTCTGGCAGTCATGTTTCTCTTTTGTATCCGATCGCCTCATAGAGATGCTCCCAGCTGAGGATGCGGGCTCAATTCGCGCGAAAAGTGAAGCATACGAACAGGAACTATCGAAGCTCCATTCCTGGGTCGGGGAGCAGATTCAGAGTATCCCGGCGCCTAAGAGAGTTCTCATCACAGCGCACGATGCGTTTGGCTACTTTGGCAGAGCGTATGGAATTGAGGTGCGCGGACTCCAGGGAATTAGCACTTCATCAGAGTTTGGACTTCGCGATGTAAAGAATCTCGCTGACTTCGTGATTGAAAGACGAATTCCATCGGTCTTTGTGGAATCGAGTGTGCCAAAAAAATTCATAGAAGCACTCCAAAGCGGCGTGCGAGAGCGAGGCTTTGATTTGACGATCGGCGGCGAGCTCTTTTCTGACGCTCTCGGTGTTCCTGGAGGCGTTGGGGCCACCTATGTTGAAATGATTCACCATAACGTCTCAACCATCGTGGATGCGCTTCAATGAGCGCTTCTTTACGGCTTCGTTTGAGAAGCGTTGTCGATTCTTGTGAACGTATTTCGAGTATCTACCGTGATTTTCTCCTTGCGCTCCCAGAAGAGGGGAGTGTGTCTGGACAGGAAGTCCGCTCGAAGTATCCATCCCTTCGGGTCGGTATTCAGGGAGGACAAGGGAGCTTTAATGAAGAAGCTCTTCGTTCTTTTTTCGTGCCGATTGACTCGCTCAATCTTCATCTGCAGTACTGCTACACCACTCAGGGTGTTCTTGACTATGTCACCAGGGGAGACGAAGTCCTCGGCCAATTTGCCGTCTTTAATTCGTTTGGTGGAGTGGTGGAGGAGACTGAACGAGCGATGGGATCGGCATCAGTCGTTCCAGTGGCTCTCTATTCAATTCCGATACGACACTTCCTCCTGCTTCCGCCCGAGCAGAAGAGAGGGGATCTCAAGATGATTCTGGCTCACCCTCAGGTGTTAAAGCAGTGCAGAGGGAACCTGGAGAAGCATTTTCCGCAGTGTCAGCTCAGGTCAGGGGAAGGAGAGCTTATTGATACGGCCCGTTTGGCGAAAGCTTTGATCGAGAAGGATCCGAGGGTGCCGAGGAATAGTGCCGTGCTCGGTCCGAAAGTCCTCTCAACAATCCTTCCCTTCTCCGTATCTGAAAGCTCCTTTGAAGATAGTCCTGATAATAGAACCTGGTTTCTTCTCGTGAGAAGGGCCTAGGCTCGCGTCAAATCATTGAACGTTTTGAGGGTGGAAAAAGCGTCGAAGAGTTGACACTGAGTCGTAAGGTCATTCCCCAAATTCAATAAATTCAAGTCCTTGGGTTCACGCCCTTCTTTGCACGGCATTTGCTTTTCTCTCTACCGGAAGACCTTTACCCGGAGACGCGATGGCGGACCACAAATTGATAGACGCTCTGTTCGACAGGACGGTTGGCGGGCTGTCTGAGTCAATGACGCTTTTTAAGAAACGAAACGAAGCGATCTCGAGCAACGTCGCCAACGCTGAGACTCCGGGCTACAGGGCCGTTGATGTCGACTTCGGCCGGGAGCTCCAGCAAGCCTTTCAAATGCAAGAGGGCGGAAACTTAAAGCAGACGAATTCTCGTCATCTCGATCTCGAGACTGATTCTCAGGCGAGACTGGTGGCGGACTATTCTGGTCCCACAAAAAATGATGGGAACAACGTCGACCTCGATATTCAGATGGGAAAGATGGTGTACAACGCAGGAAAGTTCGGATCCGGTGCAGCGCTTGTGCGAAAGAAGCTGCAAATGATGCGAATGGCGATTCGAATGGCAATGAGGTGATGACATGAGCATGTTCAACGCTATCGAAGTTCTCGCATCGAGCTTGAGTGCGGCTCGAACTCGAGTAAACGTTCTCGCCTCGAATATAGCAAACGCTGAAACAACGAGAACTCCAGAGGGTGGGCCGTACAAGAGACGCGATGTCGTCCAGGTCGCTCAAAGCATACAGAGTAATTTCTCCTCCGTTCTCGATCGAATGAGCCTCATGAGACCGAGTATTGCTGCGGTTGTTGAAGATCAATCAGATCCCAAGTTGGTTTACAAACCAGGCCATCCAGACGCGAACGATCAGGGATACGTTGCTTATCCAAATGTGAATGTCGTCTCAAGTATGACCGATCTCATGTCAGCGAGTAGATTGTATCAGGCGAATGTTCAGGCCACACAGACTGCGCGGGAGCTTGAGAGTCAGGCCGCACGAATTGTAGCTAGGTTTTAATTAGGAAAGAGAGGTTTTCATGAGTGTTGAGACAATAAATGGATTGTACAAGCCGATTCGGCCAGTCATGCCGAAGTCAACCCAGGGTACGGGCGCGGTTGAACCTCAACAGAAGAAGGGCGAGGGCTTCGGGGATATGCTTTCTCAAGCTATCAAGGAAGTTGATGCGGTACAAAAAGATGCAGATAACAAGATTGCTGGACTCATTACCGGCAACGGCGTCGAAACTCATGAAGCAATGATCGCGCTTGAAAAAGCGGATATCACCTTTCAGTTGATGAATCAAATTCGGGGTAAAATTGTTCGGGCATACGAAGAGATCCTTCGAACTCAGATGTAGTTTCTTCTGCTTGCAAGGGGCTTAAGCGGATTTTTAGGTTTTTGTGGAGGTAAGAGAGCGTGGCTACTCAGTTTGATCCAAGTGCGATTCTCGGTCAGATCACCGAGAGTTACATGAAGCTACCACTCGTGCAGAAGATACTGTTTCCTGTCCTCGTCGTCGGGTCAGTCATGGGGATCATCTACATTTCAAAATGGGCAAATAAACCTGAGTTCGTGACACTCTACTCCGACCTCGAACCTGCCGATTCTGCTGCGGTCATTCAGGCGCTGAAGACCCAAAAAGTAAAATATGATGTGCGTGGCGGGGGTTCGGTAATCGCGGTCTCTCCTCCAGATGTCGTGCACGAACTCCGCATGACGCTCGCAGGAGAAGGAATTCCGAAAGGTGGAGTCGTCGGGCTCGAAATTTTTGAATCTTCTAACCTTGGGTCAACCACTTTCCAAGAGAAAGTAAAGTTTATGCGCGCCATTCAAGGCGAACTTGAACGAACGATTACCTCTCTTGAAGCAGTCACTGCTGCTCGCGTTCACATCGCTCAGCCTGAGAAAAGTGTTTTTGCGAATCGATCAAACAAAACGACCGCCTCTGTCATGCTCCGGTTGAGAGGTCGTGACCAACTTGAACCTCGACAGATTAAAGGTATCGCTCGTCTTGTTGCTGGAAGCGTGGAAGGGCTCTCAGTTGAAGACGTTACAATTCTTGATTCGAGCGGAACGCTTCTTACCACTCCGGAAGAACAAGACGGAGAAAACATGCAGATGGAGGCCACTCGACTCGCGTATCAGCGAGAAATTGAACAAGGATATGTTCGTCGAATCGAACAGATGCTTACCAAGGTTGTGGGGCACAATAAAGCAATCGCCCGAGTTACTGCTGAAATGGATTTCACTCAAAGCGAACGTGAAGAGGAAACCTATGATCCAGGTGGGCAGGTAATTCGTTCCGAGCGATCTGTACAAGAAGGACTTGGAAACTCGCAACGCGGAGGAATACCTGGAGTGGTCTCCAATATCGACACGCCTCCCAATCTTCTTACTCCGCCACAAGATGCGACATCCTCTGCTCGAAATGAGAGTGTGAAAAATTATGAAGTTTCACGTGCTGTTTCGAGGACAAAATCTTCTCAGGGGGAACTTGTTCGGCTTTCAGTGGCGGTTCTTGTTGACGGGAATTACGTAGAAACAGCAGGCGCGAATGGAGCTGTGACGAGTGAATTCCAGCCGCTAGCCTCTGAGACTCTTGAGCAGATTGAGAGTATTGTAAAGAGCGCTGTCGGATATGATCCACTCCGAGGTGATACCGTTACAGTAGAAAACATAGAGTTCAGCAATCAACAAGCAGATTTCGCTGAGCAAATGGATGCGAAGGCCACCCAAGATCTCATCTTTAACATCCTCTTTCGAGCCGGCCCGATTCTGTTCCTTGTTCTCTTCTTCTTCGTCGTCGTGAGACCACTTGTTCGGTTCTTGACGACCCCAACAGAAGCGCAACTCGACCTCGAGAGACTCCTGCCAACCGGGGTTAAGGAACTCGAAAAGGAACTTGAGGCCGAGCGTTCAAGACCAGGAGTGCCAGCTTTTGATACGAGTATTGACCTCGATCAGCTCGAAGAACTGATGGCTGAGAACTCTCGAATCGTGAAGGAGAATCCGCATCAAGCTGCACTTCTCATCCGGTACTGGCTCAATGATGGTCGTCTATAGCTTTTTAGGGAGTCAGTAACGTGAGCGATCAGCAGTTTGGAGGCAGTCAAGGAAGTTATCGTGAGACTCCTTACGAAAATGCCTCTTGGGAAGTGATCGGCGAGATCGAGGATCATCCAGAATTTGTTCCCCTCGAGCTTGAAATCGTCAAGACGGAAGAGTTTCGAATAGATCCGATGTTTGCCAATTATGGCGGCGTTGCGGAGGGAGAGGAGACGAGTCGATTCCATTCGCCGGAGAATGGAGAGGCGTTTCCCGGACAAGAAGGAAGTGGAGGACAAGTTGCCGAGCAGCAACTCGAAGCACTGCGAGCTGAGTACGAAGCAAAACTTGAGCAGATTCGACAAGAAGCATTTCAGTCGGGGATCGAGCAGGGCACGCGCCAGTTGCAGGAGCAGCTTGACGCAACGGTTCAACAATCAAAGAGCTTTGTTGAAGAGACGCTTCAAGATCTCTTTCTTCAAGTTGAAGAGCGAGTAAAGAGGATCGAGAGCGAAGCCGTTCACCTCTCACTTGAGGTAGCAAGAAAGATAATTGACCAGGCAGTCGAAATAAATCCTGAATACATCCTTGAGGTTGTTCGCGAGGCTATGAGTCATGTCGGAACAGCACACATTAAGAAGGTTCGAGTTAGTCCTCAGGATATGGAGTTTGTTGAAGTAATAGGCGTTCGGAAGATGATGTCCGAGTTTGAAGGAAATTGGGATTTTGAGGCCGATCAAACTGTCCACTCTGGGTGCGTCGTTGATACTTCCGCTGGTGAAATCGATCTTCAATTTGATAAGGCCTGGCAGAGAATAAAAGACCAGATCGTACGGTTTGTGAGATGAACTCAGTTTTTGAACAAGCAAGCGCGGCAGTAAAGCTCGCCAGCCGGTTTGAGCTGCGCGGGCAGGTCACCGACGTTCGAGGCCTCGTTATTGAGGGTAGCGGGCCATTTGTTCCCGTCGGCGCAACAGTCGAAATCCGCTCTGGGCTCGAGACCATCTCTGGTCAGGTTGTTGGATTTCGAAGTGATAAAATACTCGTTATGCCGTTTGCAGAACCGCAAGGGCTTGCACCGGGAGCAATTATTACAGCATCTGGAGCTGAATCGGAGGTTCTCGTCCCGCAGGATATTCTTGGGAGAGTCGTGAACGGGATGGGGCAACCAATCGACGGTCATGCTCTTTCGTCTATTGGTGGTGTTGTTCCGCTCTATAGAAATCCTCCAAATCCCGTCACTCGAAAGCGTGTTGAGCAGCCATTCGATCTCGGTGTGCGCGCCATGAACAGCATCCTTACCGTTGGAAGCGGACAGCGAATTGGAATTATGGCTGGATCGGGGGTCGGAAAATCCACTTTGCTCGGTATGATCGCCCGTCACTCGACCAGTGATGTGAACGTCATCGCACTTGTCGGAGAGAGGGGAAGAGAGGTCCGAGAGTTTATCGAGCGTGATTTAGGAGAAGAGGGCCTCAAGAGATCAGTAGTTGTCGTTGCCACAGGAAATGAATCTGCACTTTTGCGGATTCGAGCAGCATACTATGCCACGGCGGTGGCGGAGTACTTTCGAGATCAAGGCAAGAAAGTCGTACTCATGCTCGATTCAATAACTCGTATGGCGATGGCACAACGTGAAATAGGACTTGCCATCGGAGAGCCTCCAAGCACGAGAGGATACACTCCATCAGTATTTTCACTCTTACCGAAAGTCCTCGAGCGCGCGGGGACTTCGGCTGGGGAAGGTTCCATTACGGGGCTGTATACCGTTCTCGTTGAAGGGGACGACATGAATGAACCGATTGCCGATGCAACTCGGGGAATTCTTGATGGACACGTTGTCTTGAGTCGTGCTCTCGCGAGCAAAGGGCACTTTCCCGCTATCGATATCCTCGAAAGTACCTCG
>JAGRAO010000089.1 GCA_020434565.1 Bdellovibrionales bacterium | reverse complement strand
ATTCGATCGCTTCTCCTCCGTCCGATAGGGAGGCTCTCGAATTCTATATTGTAAAAGTGGATGATGGGGCGCTTACGCCTACGTTGCTATCGCTTCCGGTTGGAGCGCGGGTTCATATCGGACGGAGAGCGGTTGGAACTTTTGTACTTCCTGAACTTAACGCCGATTCCTCTCTCTTCTTCGTTTCTACCGGTACAGGGATTGCTCCATTTATCTCTATGCTTCTAGAGCAGGATCTCGTCAGGAGTGGGAGAGAGATACATCTCCTTCACGGCGTTCGATTTAGCTGTGAACTCGGCTATCGTGAGCTCTTAGAGCAACTGAGTCACGAATCAGTTCGATTTCACTATTTACCGATAGTGAGCCGGGATGATGCTGCGTGGAGTGGCCCTCGAGGGTATGTTCAGAGTTTCTTTAAAGATAAAAGGTGCTGTCCCGATGAGAAAAAGGACCACATTTTTCTTTGTGGAAACCCGGCAATGATTGAGGAGCTTGAGCGGGGATTTCTCGGGCAGGGGTTCGTCTTGAAAGAGCGGAAAACCCCAGGAAATCTGCACTGTGAAAAGTATTGGTAATCGTAATACTTTTTTTAGCGCATCAGTCAGCCTTAGAAAAAACACCTCGACTTTCACGTCGTTTTGAGGTGTCGAACGACTTTCCCTTTTTTGCCACCTTGAAATTTCTCAAGTCCATTCTTATCAGTTTCTTGTGAAAGGTTTTTGGAAAATTGGGTCACGATGCATCGTGCTTATCAGAAAACTATTCGATTTGAGGAGGATACCATGAGTATACGTGATTTAGTTCCTTGGCTTGAGCCACGGAGTGTTCGCAGAGGGGAGCGCAGAACGTCGCTTCCAACGTCTCGAGAGGGTGATATCTTTTCTCTTTTTCAAAGAGATATGGATCGGATGATGTCAGATTTCTTTTCCGGTTTCTCGCCATCTCGAGTGAACGAGGGCGGGATCGCCTTTTCTCCGAGTATTAATGTGGAAGAGGAGAAAGATAAAATAGTTGTTTCCGCCGAACTTCCTGGAATGTCTCAGTCCGATATCGATGTTCAGCTTGAAAAGGATCACGTCGTTCTTCGCGGAGAGAAGAAGTTTGAAAGGAAGGACGAAAGTAATGGACGCTCTTACTACGAGTCGTCGTACGGGAGCTTCCAGCGAGTAATCCCACTTCACGTTTCCATCGATGAGGACAAAGTAGACGCGACCCTTAAGGACGGTGTTCTTAAACTTGTGCTCCCGAAATCTGAGGGGGAGAGGTCTCAACCAAAGCGGGTAAGCATTCGTTAATATAGGGTGAGGTGGGCGTAAGGCTGAGGCGGCCGTTGCGCCCATCTTTCTTCCGCAAACGCCATTTCGGTTGTCTCGTCTCCCGTAAACTTGAGCTTCGCGCTGAAATATCAGAGACTTTCACCGCTCAGAGTGAGTCTAACGTGATGTCGCTGATTGAGCTTTTACATTAGTACCCTTCGAAGCAGGCGCTCATGGCCTTTCATATAATCGAAGAAATTCGGAAAAAGAGTCGTGAAGAGTGGCATGAGCTTGCTCATGAACGGTGGACCGACCTCCGTATTTGGGTGCAGGAACACGGCGAAGCAGCGTTGCTGTTCGGATTCCTGTTTGGTTTGGCCATAGCGTACTTCTTCAAGTTGTTCGTCTACCTCTTTGCCGTTTTAGTTATAGTGGGCTTGACCGCGTACCAGTTCACTGAAAATGAGGGCCAGCGCGAATCCCACCCGGATAAAAAGCCAGAGCCGAAGTTGGACGAAAATCACTACGGTGGGTCCAAGAATGGGAACGCTTCTCCTTCGGATGGAGAGCACGCGAGTTCAGAGCATCGTTAAACCGCCTGTTCTTAAGCTTACGACTCTCGTTCGGTTCATTTTGTAGTCCTGCTCCCTCATGAATCCCGAATGGCTATTCTCTCCTCTATCAAATTTCTTAAGCAGCGGCGGCAAAAAAAATCTTTAACTTAAGATAGTTAGCCAGCCATCCTTCGGCACCTGTGGGATCTCTCGACCTTCTTTGAAAAAAGTGTGTGCATCCAAACAGAGTAAGGGTCTGGAACTTATAGCTATCTTGCCAATATGCCGATTACTCCCATAACATGTTAAAGAGAGGTTAAGCATATGAACCTACCGGGTTTTGTGAGTACAGCCTCTGACCTGGAGATCGCTGGTTTGCTGTGGCAACCGGAGATTGGGGATGAGGTTTCCAACCGGTCCGAACCGGAAAACATCTCTGTGCTGGTGAATACGGGAGGTCTAACCCCAACTCAGCTCAGACAAGCGTACATCTGGCTCCCTTCCGTGGAGCAGCTCGTTCTGCAATTTGAAGCGCGCCAGGCGATTCTTTTTCATGCCGGGCTCGAGCTTACCAAGCACAATTACTGTTACAAAACGGTGGTTCAATCACCCAAGGGACCAATCGAGTGCTACGCCGAGAGTCTGCGGGGTGCGTTGGCTCGAGCGTTGTGTGACCTCCTTTTGAGATTCAAAGAAGGTTCACTCCATTAACTTTCTCCAGTGATAGTTTCGTCCAATTGCTTTCGCTAGCCCCTGGCGTAGTGTTTGTCTTTCATTTCTCTCTTCAGTTTCTCTAGTTATTCCTTGTCCTTGTCCTGCTCCTAATCCTTGTCCTCATCTTGCACCCGTTCCCTCTTTGGCGAGAGATCCAAGTGCGCGTTCTCGTGATGACGCTACTTTTCCATTCGAGTGGGGGAAGAAGTAGGGGAGTGTGGAGGTTCATTCCCGGAAGATTTAAGAGGAACCACTTCCGCTACTGGAACCCCTTTTGCGGCCATTCGATTTTTCTTTTTTCGATAACGAATAAATACGAAAAGCAGGGTTATTGGGATGAGAACGAGGAGAAAAAGACGGATATTTTTAGCGAGAGTTTCGCTGTGCTCGGCAAAGAAGTAACCAATCGACATCATGAGCGGTACGCTCACAAGCGCTGCGATACTATCAGCGAATAGAAAGCGGGAGTATTTCATCTTTACTGCCCCGCAGGTAAGAAATGTTACCGTTCGAAGGTAAAAGAGGTGTCGAGCGATGAAGATTGTCGGGAGACTCCGCTTCTCAAGATTCAAGCGAAACCGCTTGAGCTTCCGTGGAGGCAGTTTTTTGTGAAACCAAGGCTTGCTAAAAAGTGCCGAGCCAAAGCGTCGGCCAAGTGAAAAGATAACGAGATCCCCGAGAATGATTGAAACATAGCTCACGACAAAGAGTGCATCTATTCGGGCTTCACCAGCTTGAGCCACAATCCCGGCCCCGATAAGAGGAAGGTCTTCGGGAATTGGGAGTCCGATGGCACCTCCCATGAGAGCGAGAAAGAGAGCAGCGTAGAGATGCCATCCATCTGCGGCGAGGATATGTTCAAGCATACTTCACCACGGAGAAAAGAGTGTTCATCAAGGCAGATACGACGGTCATGAAAAAAGAATTCTCCTTTTAGGCATCTCGAAATGAAGGATCCGTTACTCCTACGGTATCTTTGGGAGAGCTCCTACGTCTTGCAACCGAATGTCAGTTCGCAAGTCAAAGCTCTGTGTTATCCGAAGATTCTCTGGAAGGATATCCTCTTGAGCGAGCCATCGGTAGATCTGTTCTGCCGCGATGCGGTGGCCAATTTCGTTTGGATGAAAATCAACGTGTGGGACAACCTGTATTCTCTCTAAGGGAATTCCTTCGAATGCAGAGTACAGGTCGAGAAAGGGAATTTCGAGTTTTTTGAGCTCGGAATGGACTCTTTCATGGAGAGGGTGGAAAGGATAGTGCCGATCGAGAGGAATGCCAAAGAGTGGAAAGACGACTGCGACGAGCGGCGTGTGAGACTTTTCGGAAAGAGCCCGTATCTTTTCTAAAGAGTTAGTGAATGATTCCCAAGATCGCGCATCCTGAAACAGATTGAAGTAATAGTCGCGGTACCGCTCGTGAGTTTGCGTGTTATGGATTCTCCGCAAAACGAAACCGAGGGTATGCCAGTAATTTCCAAGTTTGCCGAGCCAACCCATGGGCTCATACGTTCCGAACTCGTTCTGCCGAGTGAGTCCTGTTGGATGATACGGTTTTCGCTGTGGGTCATTCAACGTGATCTGGAGTATGAGGAGATCGCTCTTCAACGAAATCGCTTGCTCAATACTGCCGACTTCATGAGAGGTCGAGTACCCCGGAACACCGAAGTTAAGCACTTCCGCTCTCCGGTCGCCACCGTTGAGGTTGAGCATCCTCTCCAAGCGTTTTGGAAAGCTGTCATCAAATTGCATAAACGGGGCAAAGGTAAACGAGTCACCAGCGACCGCAATACGATAGGTATTGGCTGGCTTCTCAGTGAGAAAGGGGGCGTCTTGGAAGCTCTTGGATTTGGCGTGAATGTAGTAGCTCGAAGGACGATCGGTCCACTGAGCGGCACGATGGTTAGCAAACGGAAGGACACGGAAAACCCCTTCCAACAGGAGAAGGCTCACGATGCATGCCACTCCAGCAATGGTGGCGTTCGTAACGAGAGAGCGAACTAATGAGTGCGGTCTCGAATGCGGAGACTGTTCCTGGCTGGGAGAGGCGAAGTCGGGCGATTCGCCTGATCCTCTCGAGCTGTTTGAATGCGCCGAACTATTTGGAAGTGAGGGGGAAGAAGCTTTACTCGTCACTACGTTTATGTCCTGAAATTATCAGGAGAGTGTAGCGACTCGGTGCCCTCTTTTCAATCAGACTCGGACAAGAGCATATTCATACCAAAAAGCAGCTGTTGGCGAGTAAACGGCTTTGTAATGTAATAGTCGGCCCCAACGCTATACCCGGCCATGATGTCTTCAGCCTTGTCCTCGCCCGTAAGCATCATCACAGGAATATCTTGGCTCTCTGGTCGAAGTTTCAGACGAGTCGCCACGTCGAGTCCATTCATCTCGGGCATGCACACGTCGAGGATAATAGCGGTAAATTTTTCATCTGTTGAACACTGCTCAACGCGTTCAACCCCTTGTTTTCCGTCTTCGGCAGTCTCTACTGCATAGCCCTCTGCCTGAAGTACTGAAGCGACAAGATCTCGAATGATTGGGTCGTCATCAACGATGAGAATCTTTTGTGTTGCCATGTTCAATCTCTCCTTAATTCTTTAGTTCGTGCCTGATATGGAGCGGTCAAGGAGTTCGGCAAGTACTCCTATTGCTGCTTGTTCTCGTCCACTTAACTGCGCATCCGTACCAGAATCTATCCTATCGGCGTATATGACACCGATCACTCGCTTTCCGAAGCCAATAGGTACCACGGCAAATGGCCACCCATCTTCAAAGAGTGGTTCGCCGCTAAAGATTGGCCGAGCTTCGGCAACAGCTGCTGCGTCTGGAGCGTATGGGCCAGCTTCTCGACCCAATAATCGAATAAAATCTTTCGGAACGAAGTCAGGCACATTTCCGAGAAGCATTCGACCAACTAGCCTTTGCTTTCCGGACGCGACGAGCATGAGCAGCACTCGGTCAAAACGGAGGCTCCAGGCAAACGTTTCCATAACGGTCGTGATTATCGAAGCCGTCGGCTCTCGATTGTCGACAGCCTCTCGAATCTCCTCCACAAACTGGGCAAAGATGTCCCCTTCCTGTTGCGACGCGGAGTCTTGGAAATCCTCTTCAATCGCGTCTGCTCCAGTGTATTGTCGCACGTATGTTGGAAGTGCTGGCAAATGAAGATCCATCGAGGCGCAGTGATCTTGAAAGCGAGTCACGAGCTGACCGATAACGTCTGAAAGGAGGACGTTTTCGAGGTCGACGCTGTTTCGAATCTTCACGAGAGCGTTGTCGAGTTCTTCCTTGGTCCCGTTCTGAGTAAGTGTGCTCGAAATTTCATGAGCAGCATAGAGTGCTTGAGCAACCCCAGCAGTGTGTTTCTCGGAGTCAGATCCTTCGCTCGCGAGAGTGGTTGCTGTTTCGGGAGTTTCTGCGGTTGAAAGAACTTCGCGGTAAAATTCTGGAAGTTTGAGCTCATCTATGACTTCAAGGCTTAGTTGCACTGGAGTGAGGCCAGTGAGTTCTTGAATACTTTGAGAGAGTGATTGCTTCTTTTCATCGGAACGGCGGAGAGCTGCCTCGTACATTTTTGGGAAGTAAAATGACACAAGCAACATTCCGAGTTCGTAGAATGTTCCAGCAAGGTACCCCTGCTCATCCTTCCCAACTCGCCCCTGATTCTGAAGCTCGCCTGTAATCGAGCTTGAAAGAAGAGAAGTCGTGATGGTTTGTTTGAGAGACTTCGCAAAAACCCCACCCTTTCTTGCTGCGGGGACAAACTTCTGAAGGAGCACAAGACCTGAGCAGAGTTCCGCCAACGGTCTCATCCCAATCTGAACGACAGCTTGGCTCACGGTCATGATCGGTCGAGCCCGTCTGTAGAACGAGCTGTTGACGAGGTGAAGTACGCGGGTGCCGAGTGATGGTTCACGGAGGATAACCTCGGTAATCTGATTCGCGGTTGTGTCAGGTTTGGTAACGAGCTCTCGGAGTTCAGCGACGACTCTCGCGCTGGCTGGGAAATCCCCGTCACGTCGAAGCGCGCGTCGAAGCTTGTCGACGAATTCCTCGGCCGTTATTCCCTTCTGCTGGGAAGTTGTGGGTTCTTCCTTCGATTCCGTCATCTCTTAGTCGCTCTTTAGTGCCATATTGAGTGTCAGTTGTCGTACGTTTGTGAGAATCTCCGCCGGTCGAAACGGTTTTGGCAGAAAAAGTGATGCTCCTGCGTCGAGGGCTGCCATTTTGTCGCTATCAAAAGCACATGCACTCAATACAACGATGGGAACTTCAGAGTAATTTTCGCCAGACTTCCGAATAGAGTTTATAAGATCAAGCCCGCTCTCGCCGGGTATCGCGAGATCGGTCAGCACGATATCTGGAGGTGATTGTGCAATAAGCTCGCGCCCCTCTTTCACTGTTGAAGCAATTCGAACGTCTGCTCCAGCGTTTGAAAGAATATGGCGAAGAACCTCTCGTGTGTCTTGGTTGTCTTCAACAACCACTGTCGAAAGTCCTTCGAGGCGAACTTCAACGTGAACGTTATCAATATGGTCGATTTTAGCAGATTTACGATTCTTTTGCTCGGAAACCGGTAGCAGTACCCAAAAACTTGTCCCTTTTCCCGGCTCACTCTCGACGCCAATGCGACCGCCATTGAGTTCAATAAGGCGTTTGGTGAGGTTGAGGCCGATTCCGGTGCCAACTTGAGAACGGCTGTATTCGTCATCGCCGCGCTCAAACCGCTCAAAGAGTTTTTTGAGCTTGTGCGGTGGAATTCCTACCCCTGTATCACTCACTGTTACTTTGACCTTGTCAAAAACCTCTTCAATTGAGACCTCAATCTCTCCGCCTGCAGGAGTATATTTGACAGCGTTTGACATGAGGTTGATGAAAATCTGATGCACATGCTTTCTGTCCGCATAGACCAAACGGTCTGTGAGGTCTTCGGGAATGGTGAGCGTCTTAAGATTTACTCCCTTTCCAATTGCCGTTTGCATCATGAGTTTATGCGCCTGAACGAGAACATCGCGAATCGGAATGTCCTCAGGCTCGGCTTCCTCTTTTCCCGATTCGATCCGAGCGAGATTGAGAACATCATCAATAAGGTTTTTTAAATGCTCCGAGGAGCGAGCGATGGCGTTGAGAGCATCCCGTTGCTTTTCAGTCAGCTCTCCAAAGATTCCATCGACGAGTACGCTGGAATACCCCACTATAGCGGTGAGAGGCGTTCTCAATTCGTGACTCATATTGGCAAGGAATTTTGATTTTGCCTGGTTGGCCGTCTCGGCTCTTTCGGTCTGGATGGCGAGATCGGCAGTGCGCTCCTCGACGAGTTCTTCGAGTCGTTCGGTGTACGATTGAATCCGCTCTTGAGTGATGGCGTTTGCTACCGCTACCGCTGCCCCCTGTGAGAACTCTTCGAAACGAGTGAGATCGTTTTGCGTTATTGAGTCGGTTCGTCGAAACCCAATGAGGATTGCACCGAGGGGTTCACCTCGAACTTCGAGACAGCAAACGTCCAGAGAGCGAATGCCGAGGTTCTCAAGAAAATCAAGTCCGTGTTGCTGATGCTGCTCGAGATTTGAAACAGAGAAATAGCCCCCAACCCGCATAACCTGGCCAAGGATTCCGCTGCTAAGGGGGATCTTAGCTGGCACGAGATTCGGGGTGCAGCCATAGCCTCCCTTTACCTCAAGACTGCTCTTCTGTTCATCGAGCAGCATGGTAAGCGAAAGATCTGCAGCGAAACGAAAAGCGCTCTCTCGGGCGATACTCTTGAGCAGCCTTTGGAGACCAATATTACTTGCAATGAGTTGATTCAGTTCGTTCAGGACCTGGAGCCGATCGAGGAAGTGCTGGAGTGTATTTGAAAGTCGCTGACGTTCGAACACGACCGAAGCGTGGTGAGAAAGTGCTTTGAGCTTGCCGTCCTGAATAGTGCTCAATTCATGAAGTGTCTTTACAACCAGGGTCCCGACTGGAGCCCCGAGGCACACGATATCGTAAAGCTGGAAATCTCCGTTTCGAATGCTCCCGCGGTGATGTGCGAGGGACTGCATCGCAATTCGCTGCTGTGAGTCATCGAGGGGTGCTGGAAATTCGGAAAAATTTTCCGGACCAAAGGAGGCCGCAAGCTCTTGCTCGGACTGTTTGCGTTCAGAGGGGAGAAAGATTGCACAACTCTCTACGCCGCATTCGACAACGGCACATTCTACAATCGCCGCTATGATTCGTCGGGGTTCGTCACCGCTCTCAATCATCCTGACGATGTTTGAGATGTCTTCAACGCGCGAGCGTTCCGCGAGCAGAGAGCGCGACATAGTTTGCGTTGTACGAGAATCGCTCTTTTCTGACATAGATACATTCTTTCCGCTCTCGCTTCTTCTCTGCCGACACCACTCCTCGTGCACTCACTGAATGCGGTTGAGAATAAGCTCGCTTGCGGATCACTCCTTTCTTCCCACGATAGAATCGACATGAAGCCCTCAAAGCTTTAGGGGAGATATTCGCCTAACTATTTAGAACCACTAAGGTTTCCCAAAAAGTGGTGCTGGCTCTGATAAGAAATATTCTCAAAAGGTCAAACGAAGATTTTGGAGGCACTCTCGCCTTAGCAAAACCAAGGAAGTTCGCTCAAACGAGTTCAGGGGTGAATCCGCGACGCATTGAATTCTCAGTTACGGTTCGAGGGTCAACAAACTGGAGGAGATAGTCAGGCCCCCCTGCTTTCGAGCCGATTCCAGACAAACGGTATCCACCAAAAGGCTGCCGACAGACGATGGCACCGGTCGTGGAACGGTTGATGTAGAGGTTCCCAGCTTCGAAGTGTTGATACGCGTACTCAATGTTCTTCGGGCTTCGACTAAACACACCCCCTGTTAGCGCATACTGGGTGTTGTTTGCCATCTCAATCGCTTCTAAGAAATTCGAGGCTTGTCTACACGCGAGAACCGGGGCAAAAAGCTCCTCTTGCCAGAGACGGCTCCGAGTTTCGACATCGCGAAAAATAGTCGCGGGCACATAGAATCCCTCGCTTGGAACCTCTCCCTGGAAAGCTAAAGTATGCACACCCCTTGCGTCAGCTATCTCTCGGAGTACCCGTTCCTGACTCGTCTGATCAATAAGTGGATTGAGGAAAGTAGCAGGGTCTTCTGGGTGGCCTACGAGAAGATCACCCGTGGCGTCACACAATCTCGAGAGAAACGGCTCGTAACTGTCACCAACTGCAATGACTCGCGAGCAGGCCGAGCATTTTTGGCCCGCAAATCCAAAGGCTGAGTATAAAACTCCCTTCACTGCTTCGTCGAGGTCAGCGTCTTCATCAATGATCGCAGCGTTTTTGCCTCCCATTTCAGTGATCACTCGCTTCACATGATTTTGTCCCGCTGGGACAGTTGCTCCGGCACGGAGGATCTGAAGCCCCACGTCACGGGAGCCGGTAAAGCAGATCACATGAACTTGAGGGGATTCGACGAGGAATTTCCCGACAGACTCGCCGAGGGCTGGAAGGAATGCAAAGGCGTTTGGTGGAACGCCTGCTTCGAGGACCAACGCAGCAAACTCAGAAGCAATCACGCTTGTCTGTTCGGCGGGTTTCAAAATCGTGGGGTTTCCGGTCACGAGTGAGGCGACTGTCATTCCACACGGGATCGCGAGGGGAAAATTCCACGGAGCAATTACGACCCCAAGACCACGCGGACGGTAAAAGTAGTAGTTTGTCTCACCGGTCACCTGCATGAGTTGCCGGGGCGGTCCAAGTTTGAGCATTTCGATAGCGTAATACCGACAGAAGTCAATCGCTTCGCACACATCTGCATCAGCCTCTTTCCACGGCTTGCCAGCTTCATAGATCATCAACGCAGCCAGCTCGTTTCGACGCCTCGCCATAAGGTCTCCCAGTCGAAGGAGGCAGTGGGCCCGCTTTTCATAACCCATCTCGTTAAATATCCGGGCACCGGTGGCCAGAGAATCGAGCGCTTCCTGAGCGAGATGAGTATCAGCTAAGTGAACCGTACCAACGATCCGGCTTGGTGCGGCAGGGTCGAGACTTGAAATCTGTTCTGAACAATCGCGTCTGCGTCCTTCCACGATCGGTTTTGCGACATACTCTCTCTGTTCGATGCGCTTCCGAACAAGACCGACCGCTCCATTGAAATCGTCTCGATGAGAGGCAATCGAAAAATCAAGGGGAGATTCATTTTGAAACGTTCTATCGCTCATTTTCTCATCCCCCAAAGGTTCTCTCCGAACACGTTCTCATCTGTCCCTCTCACCCCTTAAACGTTGGTTCAGCAAGGAGTGTTTCAATTTCATTCGAGTCAAAAAACGTATGGCGTAAAAACGACTCATTCGAGGTGTTTTCGAGGAGTCGCCGAACGAGATAGCCCATTCCTGGGAGAAGCTCGCCGAGCGGAACGTAGAGTCGAACGAGATATCCTTGTTTCTGAAAGGCCCGCGCGATTGGCTCTGCCATTCCGTAGAGCATCTGCAATTCGAAATCGGCCGGAGTTAGTCCAAGATGTTTCGCGTAACAGCAAGCAAAAGAAAGTGAGCGCACGTTGTGTGAACCAAATGCTGGAAGAAAATGCTGCTGGTTCTCAAGCAAGATTCTCGTCAGTTTTTCGTAGTTTGCATCTGAACTCTCCTTCTTGGAGAAAACCGGGGACTCCCAGTTGTTCTGCTGGCTCAATACAGTCTCCATGTCCCAGTAAGCACCCTTTACGAGCCGAACCGCAATCGGTGCCCCGCGGGTCTTCGCAAACTCAAGCAATTCATAGAGTCGAGCTTCGCTATCTTTCAAGTACGCTTGAAGAACAATTCCTGGATATGGGAAATTTCGAAACTCCGAATCGCCAAACACGTTCTGGAAAACTTGGTAAATCATCGGATTGTGAGCCGTGTCCTCTGCGTCACAGTAAATAAGCGCACCGTGCTGCTGAGCATAGCGAGCAATTGTGAAAAGTCGCTCAGAGAGAATTTCGACACTCCGCTTGGCGTTGAGTGAACTGCACTGAGAGTAAAGGGCAGAGAGTTTTACCGATATGCATACAGCACTGCTTTCACCGGGATGGCCTGGGATGAGAGGCTCGCTCTCTTTCCACTTTGGAATCTCTCGGCTAAACACTACCAGCGCATCCATATATCGTTTGAGATACTCCTGTGCCTCTTTCTCGCTGAGGCAGTACTCGCCGAGGAGATCAACTGTGCAAGCGAGTTGGAGCTTGCGGAGCCGACGAATCTGTTTCAGTGAGCCTTCTGGAGTTTCACCAGCTATAAACTGGGAGGCCATCTGCTTGACACTCTGCTTGACCATGAGAGCGGTTACTTTTGCTCTCAAGCCCTTCGGGTCAACGTTTACTCCCCATTCGACCAGACCGTGAATATTTTTTGCGGCATCACTTAGGTATTCGTTCACATGAGTTGCAATCGCTTCACTGTTTCGAAGAGAGGGTAGAACATCAACGAGACGAAACATATTCGTCTTAAAATCTTTCTGAGTCATGGACCATTCCATGATCCGTCCACTCCAGAAATTCTTGTTGAACGCCCCTGGCTGTTCTTTCCCAAGCTGTTGAAAGATCTGTTTCCCAAACGAGACAACTTCAGTCTGAAATGAATCGCTAACAGTTGAAGAAGATGGTACGTGTGCTTGAGTCATCTGTGCCCTCGGTGCAATCGAGAAAGTAGTCTCGAATAACTCCTATCAAGACGCAACAGAAGAGCGAACTCATCTAGAGCGAGTAAAGAGAGGGTGAACGTGCGGCTTTTGTCCCTCTCGGTACTCGTTCTCAACTCGGAGAAACTCGCCGGCGTGATTGCGGCCAAAATCGCTTGCCACTACCCCTCCCGAAAGGGGAAAGGAAGCGTGCTTGTTCCCGAATCGTGTCACATCTTAACGACTTGATTTAATTGCATAAATAGAAGGTCGAGGTGAATTCCTTTTCTGGGGCCATTCAGCGGAGCCTTCGGTCACCTCAAAAGCGAGTGTCATTGTGCTTAAGAGCACTTCTGCTGCGGGGCCTCAATAACCATCATCGGCGTTTATTGTGGAGAACGCGTTATGTTTTATTCGGGTTGGTCATGCTCAAGCACATCGTATTCTCCGCGCTCCTCACCGTCCTCTTTCTCCCCTCACAAGCGTTTTCGAACGAGGCTTCGCTAGAGGAACTTTTTGAATCGAAATCTCCTCATGATATCTCGCTTCTCCTGGGCGAAAAGTACCTCGTGAGCCGAATTGTTGAGACGGAAGTTCTTGCGCCGCAAGCCCTGGGTGTCCGCTCCTCGCTTAGCAGTGATGGTTCTTCAAACCGCGATCACTTTGCCCTCCCGAAGGGAAGGCACTTTGGAAGTGTTCCGGGTGAAACACCGATGGTTCGATTTTCGCTCTTCCAGAGAGGCTCGGAGTACGAGCTGAACGGGGCGGTTGTCCTCGAGGACGGAGAAGTCATGAATCTCGAAGCGAAGAATCTTCGGAAAGATTCGCGTATTTCGCTTCGCGCTTCTCACGACGTTCAGCGAGGAGTCGCTCCAACGTGCGCGGCGGAAAAAGGAATCTCCAACGATTTTCTCGAGGGTTTTAGTTTGAGCGACGAACAAAAAAACTCACTCCGTATGCTCAGATCTGAAACCGCGCTTATAGCCGAACTCGCCACCGAAGCCGACCAAGAATATGTTTCTCGATTTGGCGGGTTGACGCCAGCTTTTGAGCAGATTCAAGCAGTCACAAATATAGTAAGTGGTATCTTTGAGGCTCACTTTAACGTGAGCTTCCGAATAGTTTTTCAAAACGGTTGGACCAGCACCGATCCCTATACTTCGAATACCGCTTCGACTCTCCTCTCTCAGTTTTCGAATTATTGGTACAGCCACTTTCCTGATAACGATACCTCCGTTTATAGACGAACGATCGCCCAGATGTTCACCGGGCGAACCATGGCGAGTGGAGTAGCTGGAATTGCAAACACTGGATCGCTGTGTTGGGGAGGCGAGTACAACATCGCGCAGAACTCTCCAAACGGGATTGGATTCACAGCGACAACTGCAGCCCACGAAACCGGGCATACCTTTGGGGCGTATCACGATACAACGAGTGGTTTCATCATGTGGCCGGTGCTTGTGGCCGCTCGCGATGAGTTCAGTCCGATAAGCATCACGAATATTGATTCGGGTATCCAAGTTGGGCTCTTTCTGAGCGCTTCGAGTGGGCACGTGTGTCTTCTCGAAGAAGAAGATGATAGCGTCACCCTGTCACCCCCGGTCAAGGTTGAAAGTGCCGGGCCAGCGCAGCAGACATCAAGCTACGCAGAGCATCCGTAAGGTATCATATGCCTTCCAATCCTCTTGTTCCTGAGCTTATGGTCTCAAATCTTGAGCGGAGTTTAGAATTTTACTGCTCCGTAATCGGATTTGAAGTCGAATTTGATCGTCCGGAAAAGCGTTTTGCCTACCTGCGCTTTTTTGGAAGTGAGTTGATGATTGAAGAAGATAGGCCAAGCGAAGGGGATCCGTGGATAGTTGATCCGCGAGATTATCCAAGGGGGCGTGGTCTCAATC
>JAGRAO010000008.1 GCA_020434565.1 Bdellovibrionales bacterium | reverse complement strand
AGAACATCTCGAAGGAGCTGGAGGAACTGTTGTTGTTTAAGCGAGCTTTTACCGTTTTTCCATTCGTTAAGAGTCGAGTGAGACTCTTCAAGAAATTCGTCGAATTTTATTCTTCGAAGCTCGCTTCCAGAAAGGAGTCTCACCTCGTCTGGATTTCCAATGATGATGTCATCTTTGCTTCCGAGCATCTGAGCGGCAAAGGCTTCGCTCGTTCCGTTGAGAGTCACGGATACAAAGAGTCCCGACCGTTTGTCGTGAACTTTGATACCAAAGGAAGAATTTTCTTGGTGTCCAAGAATAGTACGGAGCTCGTTGAGGGCTCGACCAATTTCTTTATCTGAAACGAGATAATCGCCCCGCTCATCTTGTTCGGACCACTGGGAAAATACAGCGGCGTAGTCAATAAACAGCTCAGTAAGTTTCTTCCGAATGGTTTGCGAGAGAAGGAGTTTCTCAATCTTTGCCGCAGGAGAGCGCGCAGTATCTGAAACAGAGGAAGAACCGAGCATCAACTAACCCTAGCCGTTGTGTGAAGGAAGGAATGTGCGCTCGATCAGACAACCCCATTGTCGAAATCATAGCGCGCGATAATGTGAGAGTCCGTCACCTTCCCTTCTGCACCCCGAAAATACACCCAATCTTGAGGGGGCCTCTGGTCGTCTCAACAGAGACACCCTCTTCCTTGGAGTTATGGTCTGGTCTTCGGAAAAGGTCTCTT
Organism: Bdellovibrionales bacterium; assembly: GCA_020434565.1. GTDB lineage: Bacteria > Bdellovibrionota_C > UBA2361 > UBA2361 > RFPC01 > JAGRAO01. Next base: position 33,168 of record JAGRAO010000008.1, on the reverse strand, counting down.
ACCCGAATTCGGTGTAAGGAGAACCTCTATGTGCTCAAGATCTTTGTCTATTCCCGCCAGGACGTCCTTTCCTGCTTCAGTACGTTGTCAGAGATTTTATGAAGTCGAACGAATACTTCGAGGAGAGGAGTGCGTGGAGCTTTTGAATGAGTTCCAGCCCCTGAAACGGGAGCTCTCCTTTGCGAGGAATACGCTCTGAGGTGATCCGAATCTGAACTGATTCGGTGTCTCCATCGATACAGATCTGTTCAACCACGGTAGGACTTGGTCCGAAAAACGCAATTGGTCGAACGGGTTCATACCGCTCAAAGCCAAATCGAAGGGCAAAGAGTGAACCGGGACAAACAAAGGCTGCAAGGTAGGGTGGGTAAGGGAGTTCTCGTGAGCACTCGAGTCGAGTTCGGTGCGCTATGTGCAGCTCGTTCGGATAACTCTCAAAATCCGAGTAGAGGTGGAGATGGAAGGGGCTCGGTTCGCCATCCTGGAACGCTTCTTTGTCCTCGTAAGTAGTTGCTCCGATGTAGAGAAGTTCATGGGCTTTTGGTTTTTCGGCTCCAGTGGTTTCAAGAGAGAGATCGACTGGATCTCGACCTTTTATGTCTTCAATCGAGATGCCAGAAAAATACGATTTCGGAAGGAGTGAGCGCGCACACAGGTCAGCAAGCGGCGAGAGGGGAACGCCGCTGAGTTGCAATTCAGCTTCGAAGGTGAGGGTGTAGAAGCGGTTGAGGAGATTTCGAGAGATCGAGGCTCGAGAGTTCGTTCTTTTATCTGCGTTCATGTGGGGTCGGTATAGCATCGGAGAGCCCCCCAAAAAAGAGATCGTTCGATCGGAGAACTAAAAAAATTATGCAAGAACAGTGAGTTACGTCGGTTAAATCTCCAGGAAACTTTTTCCACAGGTGCACGATAGGGAGGGAATGGTGTGACCGCATCGCGGGTCCCACATTCGAGGGATTTTCCGAATGCTTCACCTCTACGTCGTTGACCGCTCTGCTGAATCGAGAAACCGAGTTGTCGATAGGATCCACTCATATCTTGAGTCGGCTATTAAAGACATCGAAGTGATGCCACGAGTTCAGGTGAAGCCGCTGTCGCTGGAAGAGGTACGGTTTCACGGAGCACCGGATATCTGTGTGCTTGGGCCGGGAGTTGCCGACCAAGAGATCACTGATATTGCAAAGCTCAAGAAGATCTATCCGAATTCAGCATTTCTCGTGTGCACAACGTCGAGGCTTGAGAATCTTTCCTCGATTGAACAGATAGCGCGGCAGGGAGCAGATGATACGTTGTCTGAGCGAACAAGCGCGGCTGAGTTCCTGCAAAAGATAGTGCTGCTCGCAAAACGCGTTTCAAGCCATGCCTCTGGAACACTTGTCGTGGTTGATAGCGGCAAGGGAGGAGTCGGAGTTACTTCGACAGTTGCGGCACTTGGAGAGTGTCTCGCGCGAGAAGGAAAGCGAACTCTTCTGGTCGATTTTGATGGTGAGAGCCAGGATCTCACCCGCTTTCTGCAAGTTCGACCTTTTGTGAACGAAAACCTACAGTTTCTCCTTGATGGAAGTCGCCCCATCACCGCTGAGTTTGTCGATCAGTGTGTCACTCAGGTGTGGGAAGATGAAGAGAATCTCTTTTGTCTTTCACCGATTCCTGACCGCGAGGCGTTTTATAACCCAGCCTCTTCGGTGATTCGTTCGTTTATTAGTGTCTTTCAATTTCTCGATGAAGCCTTTGATTGCATACTGATCGATCTCGCTGGGGTTCGTGGTCCTTTAGAGAAAGCGATCCACCGCCTTGCTGATACTCACCTTTTTGTGCTCAGTAATGATCCAGCGGCACTGTACGCCTCTGCTGCTCGGATGAAGAGTCTCCAAGAGTCGCTCGCTCACGGTGGTGAGTTGATTGTAGCTGACGTGACAGCGCCACTTGCGCTCTCGCGTTCGCTTCTTCGTGATGAATTTTGTCGGGCCGCTCGAATTGAGCCTGAGCGGTTTATTCGTGATTCGATTCCCTATTCAAAAGATGTTCGTCGTTGGCCCGGATCGGGAGCCTCGCCATTTACTCTCGGAAAGAGTGATTTCTCCTCGAGTATCGAATCGCTCGCTGTAAAGCTCTTTCCTGAGATTGCCCCAAGCGAGCGAAAGCTCCCTGATGTGTACGGGGTTGTTACAAAGTTTGCCGCAAAGCTCAAAGCATCGCGACTCCAAGTTCAAAAATCTGAAAAAGCTGAGCAGCTGCTCACCGGAAAGGCACGCTTGACGCTGCCGACACCAACCACAGAGACAAGCGAGGATTCCGCACCGCTCTATGTCTCTCAGTCTCAGGAAAAGCCAGAAGGAAAGGTAGTAAACGCTGAAACCGATCCAACGGCTGAAAAGCAGAAAGACCGCGACTTTGATGACCTCATCTCGGGGGCTTCACTGCACTGAGTATCGTGAGAGCAGATCTCGAAAAGTAATTGCCGCGGAGGCAGTAATTTTCTCAAAGAACTGCTCTGTATTATCCCTCCGGGGGGGTCCGCCTCCGGCGGACGAGCGCTTAAAGTCATCGCCGCTCTTGCGGCAATGACTTTCGAAAAGCGCTCTCGTGAACATGTTAAGGAGATCGAAAATGAAAAAGAAGCAGGCACTCGTACAACTTCGAAAGCGCGGTGAGAAAGGTGGTGAAGAGGGATTTACCCTTCTCGAGTACACCGCTGGGGCAGCCGTGTTGTTGGTGTTGGTTATGGTTGGGCTTCAAGCATTTGGAAACGGACTCGGTGGCGTTTTTGAAAGTTTGGGCGGCTGGGCTGGACGGCAATCAACTCAGATTGACGGGCTTTAGTATCCAATTCGGAAGCGAATTTAGAGCGAGCTCTTCGCTCTTGAGGAGGTGGAATGGCTCAACGAAAAACATCACCACGAAAGAGACGCGCCGGGAGGCAGAATACTCTCGGGTTTGTCATTCTCGGGTTCGCTATCGTTTGTGCCGCATATTTTATCTCCTCAAATCGTCCAGTTCAGGCAACCGCTCCGGTCGTGAATGTCGCTCCTGTGGTTGGGCAATTTGATACCGTGTCAGTACCGGTTCCATCGGAGCCGGTCACTGCCGGAACCAAAATGAGAGAGATTTCGTTTCGACAGGTGAGCTTTCCGTCTCACCAGGTTCCAAAGGGAGCGATAACGAATCTCACTCCGTACCTTGAAGGGGTAGCAATCGCGGCTCTTCCCGCGAATCTCCCTCTTTTTCCAGAAAATATCTCGCTTGCGTCAGATCTCTCAAATCCTGTCATTGAACGTATCCCTCCAGGTATGCGCGCTATGACGGTACGGGTTGATGCAACGACTTCGGTAGAAGGGTGGGCTGGTACGGGTTCCCTTGTTGATGTTTTGCTCGTCGACAAAAATGAAACGAGAGTGATTGCTGAAAAAGTTCAGATCCTCTCGGCTGAGCGTTCGGTTAATCCTGTCCAAGCTATTTCAGGTCCGAGTGTCCCCTCAACCGTGACCTTGCTTGTCACACAAGAGCAGTGTCTCGCAATCAATACCGCCATTCCCCAAGGAAAGATCGCTTTTGCTCTCCGGAGTATGAAAGATGAAGGGAAGTGGGGAAGTCGCCACTTGAGCTCCGAAGCACTCCGCGAAGGAGATGACACGTTGCGTTATGAAAGAGTGGACGGCTATGTCGAATTTAGTGACGAACCGGGGCAGCGATTTGCTCTTTCAAATGGAACGTGGACGAAAACAAATGTCGTTCCTGAGGGGTTTGATCGTCTCGTTCAACCAGAAGCTGGAGCCGCAAAATGAAGCGGGTGAACTTCGAAGAGATCACCGGCTTGCAGGTTGTTCCAGCACTTCCTGCTCCAACGATGCCGTATCGGCGCGGCTCAAGTCCTTCTTTGAGTCCTGCACTTTCCAATATTCTCCGTGAGGTACAGCGAGAACTCGGCTCATCGATTTCGAGTGACGATGGAGCTCCGGTAGGAGAGCGTGCTCTCCGAGAGCTTATCGACGAAGTCGCTGATCGGATGGGGCTTGAACTTACAAGTTTTGAGCGCGATGAAGTGCAGTCGCAGGTCGAGCGTGAGCAGCGTCCTTTTGCAGTGCTGCAGGAACTTGTCGATGACTCGGAAGTATCTGATGTAATCGTGCACGACTATTCGCATGTTTCGGTACAGAAAAGTCGCCGAACGTTTACAACCGATGTCCAGTTTCCAAACCAAGAGAGTTATGAAGCGTTTGTTGAGCGGCTCTTGCAGCGAGCTGGGAGCACCTATTCTACGAAGAAACCCGTTGCAGATGGAATGATCGATGGCTTTGCCAGAGTTCATGCCGTACACAAATCAATTTGTGATTCGGGACCGTATCTCACTATTCGGTTGAATCGGTTCGGACGGGTCGCTATCGATGACCTCGTGCACTACGGCGCTGCGCCAATGTCGCTCTTTGAATATCTCTGTGGGATCTGTCAGGCCGGGCACACTTTGATGATTGTGGGTGAGGTTGGAACTGGAAAAACGACCCTCGCTCGAGCGATCGCTGGTGCTATTCCACAGGAAGACTCGATTCTCGTGATTGAAGATACTCCCGAAATTCGCCTTGAGCATTCCCAGACGCGATACATCACTACCCGTGAATCAAACACCGATGGAGCCGGAAGGATCGCTCCAAGTGAATGTATCCGAGCTGGAATGAGGATGGCGATGAACCGAATCATCTTTGGTGAGATTCGGGATGCTGAAGCGGCAGAAGCCTTTATCGACGTATGTGCTTCGGGACACCCTGGGCTTTCAACTATCCATGCAAAGAGTGCGATCGATGCTATCACTCGCTTAGAGCTTTTTCTTGGAAGGGCGCAACGGGGAGTTGGACGAGAGGTGTTGAGCCAGCAGATCGGCACCGCTGTCCAGGTCTTGGTGTTTATTGGCATCTGCAATCAGACCGGAAAGCGGCGAATTCAAGAGGTCGTTGAACTGGGAGCGGTTGCTGATGGAGCGGTGCGCCACCGCGAAATCTTTCGCTACGAATGTCGAAATCGAATGCCGGTGTGGCAGGTAAAGAGCAAAGCGAGTCTGTATCGTGAGTCGCTCGAAGCGCTCGAGAATCCGGTGTATCTCCACCAGATGCCGGCTTCGCTTGAGCTCGATTCGCACAGTAGCTTTCGTGAGTCTGTGAGCCGTTAGGAGCGTGTGTGATGTTCCTCCATGCTTCATCTGAATTAAAGCGAACGAGAGTGCTTCTCGCAAAAAGTGAAGAGCGGCAGACTCCGAAAGCCCTTCGGACAAGAGCTTCAGCCCGAAATCGCTCTTGGGCCTCGCTGTTTGGAGAGGAGAAGCTCAACTTTGCCGGGCTCTCCCAAGAAGAAGGAGATGGTCTCGGTCGACACGTTCTCGTGGCTCTGCTGATAACGTTTGGATTGAGTGCCGTTTCTCAACAGGTCGTGTTTCTCCTTCTCTTTCCTGTTTTTCTCTTGTGGAAGTCTGCCGCGCTTGGGATTCGCGCTCGAAAGCGGACAGAGGCTTTCGATAAAGATTACGCCGCGTTGCTTCTTTCACTCTCTTCAGGGGTGAAAACAGGACTTGATCCACTGGTGGCTCTCGTTCGCTCAAGTGAGCTCTTTCAGAGTGATTCGGTCATGCGAAAGGAACTTGAGCAGCTCGGAGAAGCCATCAACGAAGGAGCGAGCGAAGAGGAGGCGATCACCCGCTTTGGAAAAACGGTTCGCCATCCAGACTTAAGACTCTTTCACCTGGCATTTCTCCTTGCTCGCCGCGAGGGCTCTTCTCTGAGTGAGTGCCTCCGAAGGCTCGCACGTGTTACGCGCCAAAGGCAGTCGTTTAGACGAAAGATCCGTTCGGCGGTAGCGATGCAAAAACTGTCGGCGTTTGGAATTGGTGGATGTGCCGGGGTAATCGGCTGTATCCAGTTTCTCGGGAACCCCCAAGCGATAAAAGTTGCAGTTGGTCATCCGCTCGGCATCAAACTCCTCATTTTCGGGTTGATTCTCATCCTAAGCGGAATTGTTTGGATGATGAGGATGTCATCCTCTTCAATTGAGGAGCGATAGGAAGCTATGAACGCAGTCTCTTCTGTTCTTTTTCTTGCCTTTATCTCTTCGCTTGTAGGGGTGCTTTTCTTTCGATCTCGTCGAAGCGCGCTTGATGTTCTAGTTGATCTTGAGCCGGAAGAAGTTAGAGAAGAAGCTCAAGATAGTCTCGAAGGGTCTTCGAAAGTAGCTGCTCGGAGAAAGAGAGAGCTTGAACTCCGAGAAGCCGGGATCTTTACTCTTGAAGAGAGAAAGAGAGTTTCGTTACGAGAAAAATTGTTTCCCGTAATTGGGGCAGCGTTTGCTCTTTTCGGGGTACTCGCGATTGGAAAGGGAACTCCCCTCAACCTTTTCGTAGCCTTGGTTTTTGGCGTTTCTCTTGGATACCTCTTTTTTCGCCGTTCACTTGCAAAGAGAAAGTTTTTGTATCACCGAAGGATCGATTTTTTTCTCCCGATAGTGATGGAGCGCCTTGTCATGGGTGTTCAAGCAGGGCTCGATGTCTTTGCAACCCTTAAAGCTCTCCTCGAGCTTGAAAGTCATGCTCAACCGAAGCAAGAGGAAGCCACGAAACTTGACCCAGTAACCGAGTTACTTCGAGATGTGGTGCACCTCACAGAGAAGGGACTCGGTTTTGAGGACGCGCTTCAGGAAGTCGCCTCTCGAATTCCGTCGCCAGCACTGAGACACGCGTTTTTGCACCTCGGTGTCGCGCACCGCGAGGGTGGTGAGCTGATATATCCGCTTCGTGAACTAAGCGACGCGACTCAGCTCTACTTTCAAGAGACTGTAGAAGAGGAGATCGCCAAGCTCCCGGTCAAAGCAACCCTTCCACTCCTTGTTACTTTCGTTGGTCTGCTCATTCTGTTTGTTACGGCGCCGATGCTTCAGGTGCTCGATTTCCTTGCACAGGCGGGGCCGAAATGATTGCGTCGAAATTGAAATTCGAGCGAAGAATACAGCGAGAGTGTGGCTCTACCATGATCTTTGTGGCAGCAGTTGTCGTGCCAGTTCTCTTTTTCCTGTTTAGCCTCTCTCTTGATATTGCTCGTTATTATGCGTTTAGCCGCGGGGTGCAGGGAGTTCTCGACAAGGCAGTCGGGTATGGGGCTCACTATCTCCCCTACACTGAAGCTGCGGAAGCAGCTGTAGGAGCGTTTCTCTCAGAACACGATAGAGCAGTGCGAGACGGTGTAACAACAGTGGTTACTCCTGAGCGGATAGCGCTCAGGTTTGAGAGCACGATCTCTCTCCCTTTTGCTCAGTACTTTGGGATTGGCTCAGCGGTTCCTGTGTTCGCGTATGCAGAGAGTCAGAGTTCGCCGAACGATTATCTCGTACTTCTTGATTCGAGCAGCTACCTCTCTCCGAGTATGCCGCTCGGGAGTATCTGGAGCGGAAGCGATGGAGTAGCCGATCTTTTCTCTTCAAATGTGACGCTGTATCACGACGCTGATGGCGATGGAATTCCCGAGCAGATTAACAGAGAGCTTGTAACGCAGCAGTGTTTCAACCGGGCATTTTCCGCGCTTAAATTGTCTGCGATTCGAACATATGAGTTTCTTGCCGCCTCTCGAGAGAATGCGGTGTCTGTCGCGGTTTATCCAGGGATAGGAACGTTTGCAAATGAAGTGACCCCGCTGACCCCGGAGCCAGCCCTTGAAGATGAAAGCGACGCGCAGTGGATCGTTTATGAAGGAGGGTATGTCTCCAACGATCTGTGTGCGGCTGCTGCCGAGCGTGAGATTTCGCACGATGCGTACAAGTTTCCATCTTTGAGAAACTCACTCTCCGTTTGGCGTCCGGATCATAATCGACCAGCTTTTATTACACATCCAGATGGCAATAACGACTACATCTACGAGCCCGAGATGAATGGCTATCTCACAACGCGAGAGTCTCTCTGGTCGCAAGTCGCCAAAGGGAATAGTGGAAATAGGCCGAGCATTCGCTATCTCTTGGATCATGTTGCAACAAAACTTGTGGCTGCCCCAGCGGTTGCATCGCGGGGAAATCTTGCGACTACGGCGAACAAGATCGCTGTGATTCTCGCTGGGGACCTTCCGTGGGAGGGAAATCAGCGCCTGGTCGTCGATGGAGCAATAAACGACGCCGTGCGGAGTGCAGTACTCCAGTCTCTGGTTCAGCTCCGCACCTACGCTGACACCTATAAGATACCTCTTCGGGTGTACTACGGAATCTTCCCTCATGAGGGAAACAGCAACTCTTATGCAGAGGGAGTTGCGCTTCTGAAACAAGTTTTTCACGAAGCCGAGTCACAAGGTGATTCTTTGGCTACCGGGGTATCGTTTCGAGTGCTCGATACGGCGACTCCAGAAGCCTTTTTGGAAACGGTCACAGCGGTTTTAGCACGTGATCGAAGAAACGCGATGGTCTCGAGGTAGGGAAACGGTATGGCGAAGAGGTCTTGGTTTGAGAGCGAAAGGGGCATTGCTTTTTTGGAAGCAGCGCTTTCTTTTGTGGTGTTGATTCCTGCATTGCTCGGAGCGTTCGCTACTGTCGCGTATATGCGTGAGGCAAGTCAGGTCCGAAAGATTGTCGAGCGCTATGTGTCTCGACCCCAGGTAAGTATCTATTCGTTCTCTTCGCAGGATGGACCGCTCACTCTTTCGACAAACCACTCCGGCATCGAAGAGGCAGTTCGAAATACAGTAGAGGCTGCTGAGAGTGAAATTGAAGCACGTGGTGAAGATCCAAATCTTTCGGGCGAGTATTTTCTTGAAGCCGCGTACGCCGAACTCAGGATCGATCAGGAAACTGGCGAGCCTCTCGGTCTCGTGAGAGAGCCCTCTACCTTTTCTCGCTCCGCCGGTGGACTTTTTGTTCCAGCAGAGGTGAATTCAGCAACAGATCTCGGTGACGCCTTTAGCCGTCTCGCTGGAACAACCATCTCAGATGAGCCGGGAAGCCGGTCGGTGTATGCCACTCCTTCTGTCTTTTTTGGGGATGGTACTCAGAGGAAACAATACTTTCCGACAGTCATTCTGTTTGGCCTACGAATTATTTTGTCGCTTGATGGAACCTTTTCGGGTGAGGCGTACGAACAGGTAGGCGGTGATCCATTTGTGTATCACGCAAGAGTTGTCGCCCTCAGAGGAGAGCTTGGCCATGAAGAGTAAGTTGCTGACCCGATTGCTGCTTCTGTCGAAGAAGCCTACATCGGTGCAAGAGGCGCTCGGCCGACTCTTCTCTCAGTCTGATCTCGAAGTAGTGTTGGGACAGTGTGCCGATCCTCGCGAGTTGTTAGCGACAGTAGCGAGTCTCACCGGTGAGCCGAACGGGGAGATCGTAAAGATCGTTGCCGAACAGCTTGGAATTCCATACCTCAATAGGATAGCGCCAATAGAGATAGAAGAGCTTTCATCGAGTCCACGGGCGAGTTTGGAGAGTTATCGAGAGGCAGGAGCTATTCCGATTGTGCTTGAGAAAGTTCGTGTTGGATATGCCTGTGCTGATCCTGGGCTCTTATCTTCGAGAGAGGGATTTCGAGGGCGATATTGGCTCGCAGAGTGGCGTGTCATTCGTGAAGCGCTTGAGATCTCGGAACAACGGCTCCAAACACTTGAGCTCGAACGCGAGCTGAGTGAAAGGCGTGAGTCTCGTCGGATGGTGCTTCGAACGCTCCAACTTATCGCTCAAGAAGCGAAAGGCCACGGAGCCACTGCCATAGGAATCTCCCGAGTCGGAGAACGTCTTCAGTACCATTTTAAGAGTGCAGATGGTCGACGCGCACTCGGGACCGTTCATCCAAAGGTTCAAGATTCAGTAGAAGATTTTCTTTTTGAAGAGATTGAAAGTGAAACGTTTCTCAAAACGTTGCCCGGTTTTCGTGGTTTCACGATCCGGCCGTCAGAGAGAGAGGTAGAGCTTACCTTTGAAGGGCCAAAAGCAGTTCAACAAGAATCAACGCAATCGCAGCCGATGAAAGTGGGCCATCTGTCTATCGTCTCCAAGGGAGAAGCTGAAGAAGCTGAAATCGAGGAGCCACTCAATTTTTCGGTCCAAGAGGAGGTCGTTTTTTCGAAGGCGGAGATCGGTCCGAAGGTATTGGTAATTGATGATAATGAGGTGTTTCGTTGCGTTCTTCATCGCTTTCTCGAGAGGCTCGGACTTGTTTCTGTCATGGCTTCGCATGGAAAAGAAGCTATGGCGCTTATTCAGCAGCTCCCTGAACCTCCAGCTGCGATTATCTGCGACATTCATATGCCACATATGAACGGAATTGAGTTCGTGAAGCGACTGCGGGCGATTGATGTCGTGCGAGATGTACCGATAGTTATGCTCACCTCAGATGACAACATCGAGACCGAAGTAGAAGTGATTGGTGCTGGGGCAGATGCGTATTTACGAAAGAATCAGGATCCAAGGCTTCTTTCGGCGTATGTTCACCGACTCGTCGAAAAGAGGAGGGCAGCGTGATTCAGATCGGAGTTCTTGTTCTTACAGCGCTCGGGGGAATTCTCGCTTGGTCCCTGGGAGACACGTACCTACTCGTTCGAGTGTGCGGGCTCTCGTTTGTGCTGCTTGCTCTTCTTGGTCTCCGGCATGAGCGCGAAGCAAAGGGACTTAGATATCTCGCCAATAAGCGCGCCGTTCGTGGAAAAACACCGAGAGAGACTGCGTATGAGATTGATGCTCACATAGAAAGGCTCGCCTGGCAGCTGGATTGCGTTCAAGCCGCTCAAGGAGAACTCCCCGAGGATCTCCTTCGGCAAGAGTTTGACGAGAGGGTGCTCTTAGGCTCGGTGTATGAAAATGAAATCCCTCACCGGATAGCTCGCTTTCTCCAGTCGAAATTTCAGGGAAAGCTTGTGGCCGTTGCTCTTGGAAATCCCCACGATGCAGATATCGCTGTTGCATCGGAGCCAGCAAAAGGGGTTCGCCTTGAGCAGATTCTCCGACGACTCTTTCCGCTCCTTCTCGAACCTGAAATTGATCGCAGCGTTGTTTGCGGCTTTGCTCCGTTTGGAATCAAGAAGGTGTTGAAAGAGTCGTTTACGTTCGGGAGCGGCGTTGAAGCGAAATCAGTTTTGTTTCTCCTTGGTTACAGTCAGCGCTTTGAGCCGAGTCCGGCTGATCGTGCGCTGCTCAAGGAAGTCGCACGGATTGCTCGTGAGAAGCTCCCGTCTTTTTTACAGCTTCGAACTTTGGCTGAGCGAGTAGAGGATGCCGAATCACGAGTTGACCAGCGCTCGGAGTTTCTTGCTCATGTGTCCCACGACATTCGTTCACCGCTCAATAATGTCCAATCTATTCTTCATCTCCTTGAGCTCGAAAATGAAGGCTCGGATGAGCAGCTTGAACTCATTCAAACGGCTCTCGCGAACTGTAAGAGCCTCGGAGAGATAGTTGAGAGTATCCTTGACTATACAAGACATCGAGCGGGTCAACTCGTTGTTCGCCCAGAGGCATTTTCTCTTCGTGAGCTCGTGCTCTCGGTTCTGGAAGAGTTTCGGATCACATTGCGTCTTAAAGGGATAGAATCCAATTGTGAGTGTGATGTCTCAGGAGATATTGAAGCAGACAAGCGTCAATTGAGAAGAATCCTCACGAATCTCTTAAGCAACGCAGTCAAGTACACCGAGAGGGGGCGGGTAGGGGTTCGGCTAACAGAAGATGAAAGTGGTAGATTGCTCTTTTCGGTGCGTGATACAGGAATCGGGATGAGTGCCGAGCAAGTACAGAAACTCTTTGTTCCGTTCGCTCGATTTGGGACGACGCCTTGCGAAGGAGTAGGGCTCGGACTTGCTTTGAGTAAAATTCTTGCGGAGCTCAACGGCTCAGAATTGACTGCGGTCTCGAGTCCCGGCACTGGCTCGACTTTTACGCTCCGTATCCCTCGAGAGAAGCGCACATTTCTTTCGCACGAAACTGTTTCAACTTTACCATTCGAAGAGGAGCGAGAGAAGCGTGTCTCTGCGAGATCTCTGAAGGTACTCCTCGTTGATGATTCTGCGGATGTCCTCGAGACGACAAAGCGTTCGCTTGGAGCTTATGGCTTTGAAGTGCTCACTGCCATAAAGGAATCAGAAGCGCTCGCAATCTGCAATTTTGAATCTCCGGATGTAATAGTTACCGATGGAGCCATGCCTGGCGGCGGTGCTCGTCGGGTGCTCGATGGAATCTCGACCTTTCATGTGAAACCTCCGGTAATCGTGGTAACGGGTTCATCAGATGCGCCGGCTCGAGCTTCCTTTCTCTCTCTCGGCGCCGATGTGGTGCTCACAAAACCTGTCAGTCCTGAAGCACTCGCGGCGGAGATCCTGAGAGCAGTGCCGGTCACAGATGCCTGCGAGGAGCGCAGAACAGAGCTGGCTCTCCGGGTTGGTGAGAGATCTTTCTCATAGCCGAAAGATGAGGTAAGGGCCTGTTTCTTTTACGAAATATGACTCGCTGTATTGTTCCGATCTCCTGCTCAACCGAATATGGCCGATAGAAACAACGTGGCTCTCCTTCCCATTTAAGGAGCATTGACTCTCAAGGCGGGAATACCAGAACCAAGAGAGCCTTTCCTTCGCGCAAATATGTCGAGACGAAGACAGAGTAAGAGGCTTCCGATTATTGAGTTAAGTCGGGGGCACGTAATCGGTAACCGGTACGAAGTTCGACGCTATATCGGAAGAGGCGCCTCGGGAGCGGTGTACCTTTGCTACGACCGGAGAGCGCAATTTGAAGTTGCCGCAAAAATTATAGCGATTGATGTAAAGCACGATGCTACCCGATCGCAACGCCTCCATCGGGAGATCCGCGCAATCAATCGGGTGCGGAGTCCGTATGTTACAACGTGCTACGATTGTATAACGACCGATCGATACGTCGCGTTAGTCATCGAATATATCGCTGGAAAATCGCTCAAAAATCTCTTTGATCAGCAGAAAGTTCTCTCAATTCGGTTGATCTGCAATATTTTGCGTCAAGTCGCGCTCGGGCTCGATGCGATTCATCAAGAAGGAATCGTTCACCGTGATATCAAACTTGAAAACGTGTTACTGGCAGAGACGGGAGAAGTAAAGATCACAGATTTCGGCCTTTCATCGCTTGAGACAAGCGGCGCGGTTCAGGGGCTTGGGCAGAGACGAAAAGAGATCGGCCAGGAGAGTCGCATGGGTGAGCGGGTGACGGGCGAGGGGCTGGTCGTTGGGACTGTTCATTATATGGGTCCTGAGTATCTTGTTGGTGGGGGCTATGACACGCGAACAGATATCTATGCTCTCGGCGTATTGTTGTACGAACTTCTCACGAGCTCTTACGTGTTTGAATACGAAGATATTCGGGATTTGGCGAAGAAGAAAGTTGAAGAAGATGCACCGTCTCCAAAAGAGAAAAGACTGGACTGCCCAGATTGGCTCGAAGATCTGTGTGTTCACAGCTTATCACGCAATCCAAATTTGCGACCGCAATCAGCTCTTAACTTTGCTGAAGCGCTTCACAGGGGGATGCTCTCGATGCCACTTGTGGAAGATTCTCCGATTCTGGACGAGCGAAACCGAAGGGATCAGACGGAGCACGCCGATCACAATCTCTCGGATCGGCTGTATGAGGCCTCGGTACGGACAGCTCGTCACCCCCTTATCAAACCGGTCGTAGGGCTTTTTTCGCCGATCGTTCAGCTCGTCGATAGTGTGCTCTATTTTATCGAAAAGCTGATATATCCCATACCCTTACGGACGTTTATCCTCGCTCTGCTTATCGGCGCAATTCTCTATGCTGGACTAGGCGGCAATCCGCTGTATCCTTAGGCGAGCCGCTAATGGAAATGCCTGACTCAGAACGGTCAAAAATGCATGGCTTTTTGCTAGTTTCTCCGGCAGGTATGTACCCATCACCGATAAAAAGCTGGGAGAGGCAGTCCCTCGCAGAGCTTTTATCGAACTTCCCACTGCACAGAGTTGTATCGTCTCTTAAGACACGCTAGTGGATGTATGACTACCTTTGAATCTTCTCCTTCTCATGAGCGCTTCGGGGAACCATCCTCCGAAAAATTCTCTCCTGATCTGAGGCACATCGAATTGGCTCTGCGAGGAGAGAGCGCTGAGCAACGAATCACATCGATACAAATTCTCGCGCAGTCTCCGAGCGAGGGTGTCACCTCAACTTTGCTTCACGTGCTCTTGGATACGGAGAGACCTCAGCCGCTCGTGGCTCGAGCTGCGCTTGAGGCGCTCGTGGGAGAGCCAAAGCACGAAATCCCGGCGCGATATCTCCCAGAACTTCTTGAGCGTTTTCCTGTTAATCGAGGTGCAAGCCAAGTGCTTTTTCGAAAGCTCGTAAGGCTGTGTGATGCCGATGAGCTCGTACGAAAAGAAGCGAAGCAACTGACTCAACTTGCTGTGCGAGCCGACAACCCCGATGTTCGAGCGCTCGCGTGTGAAATCCTTGCTGAGTATGACCGGTCGTGGGCGGCTCGGCAGTTTCGCGTAATGTTAAATCTCCCCTCTTTTCGAAATAAAATGAAGCGCCGCTATGCAGCATCCGCACTGGCGGAAGTGCTCCATGTCCCTTCAACAACAGCGGAGCCAAAGCTCGATAAGGCGATTGAAAAGGGGCGATTCAAGCTTGAGAATATGGCGGAACTGGCATTTTCAAAGCATGTCCGGTGGTATGCCACTGACGCGCTCGGCCAGTTTGGGGGAAGGGGAGCTGCTCAAAAGCTTGTCCATCTGCTGTCTGCTTCGAATCAACTTGTGCGCCAATCGGCATTCGGGGGACTGTGTCGGATGCTCTCACGCGGAGATGCTGAGGCTGCCTACGTTGTGCTTGAGTGCTTTCGTAATTCAGCGTGTCCTGAAGTACGGTTTCATCTTGCCGAAGCGATGGAGCATGTCTTTACTCTTTCGAGGCGAAAGGGTGAACCTCAATTTACTCTCAGAGAGATAGTCGCCGCGTGGTGGAAGGATGGGCTCTTTGATGATCTTGTTGATGGCCTCAATTTTGGAAAATACAACGGGAGTGAAAAACTCGGCGATGTTTGTATCGGGTGTTTAGGTGCGTTAGGGAGGCGGATAGGGCCTCACGAAGTTGCAAAGCTCCAGGCTGAACTCCATTTGGAACTTCGTGGACTCTCGGAGAACGTGCTTCGATTCTTCGGGTGTCTCCCAAAGTTTGCCAGCGAAGTGGAAGAAGATCTGATCCAGTTCAGTTCGAGAGCCTATGCTGAATCGGTGCGACGAGCGGCACTTGAATCTCTCAAGTCAATTGGCTCAGGACGAGGACTTGTCCACTTACAACGTTTATCAAACGAATCCGGCGATCCACTTTGGAATCTCATCGACAGTTCGGCTGAAGCCATTACCGCTCGAATTTTCAAAGATTAGATCCTTCGTCACTTGCTCCGCTGGTGGGAGTGGGCAGCCCCCACGCCGATTTCTGTTCATAGCGTTTTCCAAATTCTCTCAGAGGAAGTGAGCTGTGCTTTTTGGGAGCAAGAGAAGGAGCAACGAGAGGTTCAAGGAGAGGGGTCCATTTCGTTGAAGAGATACCGGAAGAAAGGGCGAAGGGAGAAACCCTGAGGTTTGGGGGTTTCTCCCTTCAGTGAGTGAAGCAGAAGGTTAGTCGAAATCAAAAACAGTAGCTTTTTAGTATTTCTACTGTCTATGAAAGTAATACTAGCAGCAAAATGAAGCCAAAGCAAGTGAGCGACCAAATTTTTTATGCCTTGGCTAACCCACTGATTGCTGGTGTTCCATTGAATGAAAAAAGAGATGCGGCCCCTCTCACACTAGGTGAGGTTGTTGAATACGTCGCGGAAAGCGCTAATCGCGCGAGAAAGCGAATCCCTGGTTTCAAAGGTTTTAAACGCGGTCACGTTGAGAATGGAGTGCCCCGTATCGTTTTTGCAAACAGAGGCATCGATGGATTCTCCCTGAAAGAGATCGACGAGGCCTGATTCGGTCAAACGAGAGAGAACTCCCCCTGGGTTTGTTGCTCGAAGCACGACTTTTTCGCCAGCTGGCTTTCGGAAGAGGGTCATACGGGGTCTTCTCTCGAAACGGAACTCTTCGATTGTGCTTTGTTGGTCGAGGGCCACAGAGAAAGTGGTTTGTTCAAATCGCGAAACCGCTTGCGGTGCCACATAAACTTGAGCCGAAACGGAAAGTTTTCGGTCATCGAAAGGGAGTACGAGGCGAGAAATCTCTCCAAGTGTTGGGGGTGAGTAGCTTCCGCCCTGAGCCTCGGCAACGAGCATCATCGCCGTTAAATGTGGCGGCGGAGCAAGCAGCCGTCTAAAGGCGTTCCCGACCAAAGAACCAGAACCTGGTTGAGACGAAGCGGAAGGTGTTGGGTTGTGTTGTACTGTCATAGAGCGGTCCCCAAGCGCTTATCAGAGGGAGAAAGCTACCTGATATCCTCGTCTTAAGAAACTTTACGAGGGTCCCTCTCGGTTCGGTGAGTTTGGGCCTTTGGAACGACGTTATCCCCCCGTTTTTTCAGTACTTTCTTTTTTGGACTCGCATCAAATCTCTCAGAGGAATTCCATGAGAGAGGGTCCCCCACAAAGCAGTCTGGTCACGAGATGGTACATCGAGTATGTGCAGGAGCTCGTTATCGCCGTTTTGCTCGTTCTGATCCTCTTTTCGTACGGTGCGCTTGGGTTTGTGCTGATTGAGGGTTGGTCGCTCCTCGACAGCCTCTACATGACTGCAATTACGCTCTCAACTGTCGGATTCGAAGAAGTGCATCCGCTCTCTCAAGAGGGCCGGGTTTTCTGCATGGTCCTTATCATTCTCGGAGTAACTGTTTTTGCCTACTGTTTTGGAACGCTCGGAAGAACCTTTCTCCAGGGCGAACTCCAATATTTCGGAAAGGTCTTTCGAATGGAAAAGCGAATTGGACAGCTCAAAGATCATGTGATCGTTTGTGGGTATGGACGCCTAGCGCAGTTTGTTGTTCCTGAACTTATTGAGCGCGGCGAAAATGTTGTCGTAGTGGAAGAAGCCTCGGATAGAGTGCAGCAGCTCTTGGCGTCGCAGGTACTTTTCATCGAGGGAAACGCTTATGACGACGATGTCCTGCAGAGAGCAGGGGTGACTCGAGCACGAACACTCTTGGCGCTCCTCTCAGATGACGCCCACAACGTTTTTATTACGTTGAGTGCTCGAGGGCTCAATCCTGATCTCACAATTCTTGCCCGTACAGAGAGGGTAAATGTGGAGAAGAAACTCTATCAGGCTGGAGCAAACCAGGTGCTGTCCCCGTATCGGGCCGGAAGTAGTCGAATTATTCAACAACTCTTACACCCGGGAGCAAACGATTTCCTTGAGATCGCTTCAGACCAGGAGGGAAATCATCTCATGCTGGAACAGATAGTGGTTTCAGATGGTGCAGGTGTCGTCGGAAAGACCATTCAGGAATCGGCAATACGCCCCCAGACAGGAATTCTCATAGCGGCTCTCATTGGAAGAGATGGAATCCTCAATTTGAACCCGAATGCTCAGACAGTGCTCGACGCTGGCTCAACCTTGATAGCGCTTGGGACAGAGGATTCAATCGAAAAATTGGAACAGATCGTTCGGCCAGCGGATATTGGATAGAACTTAAAGACGAGGAAAAGGACAAGGACAAAGACAAGGAACATGTACGCTCATTGGAATGAGAGCCAATTATCCGCAAGTCTTTGCTCGACACCGATTGAAACCGATTCCAGTCCTGTTGACCTGAAGCTCTCGTGTTCGATTGTTCTTCTTTACTCCACCGTCATAGTAGCGAACGGAAGACCATGCTTTCTGGTTGGTCGGAGTTTTCTCTGGAAATTTCTTTGTTGGTTTCGCCGTGTATCGATTTGAGGAACGCTTGTGCTTTGGATACGGCTTGTAGTCTGCCTTTGAAAAGGTTTCCCCAACCGAATCGTTCAACGCTTCAAGATCTTCTCCTCCATCGACTGAAAACTTTGCGTACGAGTCGTTCTTTTTTATCGAGAAGAAAGAACTGCTCGGCGCAGTCTCTTTGGCTTGTTCTGATTGGACCGGCAGATTGGATTCAAAGAGTTTCTCAAGGTGTTCTACGTTGTAGAGACCGAGCGTTACTCCTGTGATTCCGGCGAGAAAGGTGATCAGAAAAATGCGGCGCATATGACCTTATCAGAGGAAATCAATTGGTTGCTTCAGGGAAAAAGGAGAAAGTTTCAATAAAAAGAGAGTGTTCGTAGATAGTTAAGAGAAGGGCGATGAGATTTTATGCTGGCGCAATCTCTAGGAGTTCCTACGGGAAATTTCAAGATGAGGAAGAAAGGAGCGAAACGAAGGCACGGTTTGCTTTTCTTCAGTTGAGCGTTCTCGGTAGTGAACAACCATGAGAGCGCGCTCAAAATAGGGGTGTCGTACAAATCGCTCTTCCTCTGGTGAAGGTGGCCAGGTATCACTTCCGTTATCAAGGTTCCAAAAGTAGTCGGCTGCTTTTGCTTGCAGGCGAATCGGCTCGGTTATCTGGAGTCCAAACAGTTTTGAGAGCGCCTGGGATGCGCGAAGCTCGTCTGGAATGGAATCCGTATCATCTTCTTCCCATTGACGAAGATGAGCTTTCTCTGCAAGTCGGAGGATCTTCCCAAGGTCTTGCAGAAGGCACGCAGTAATAAGGGCACTATCGTGGCCTTCCCTTTCGGCAAGCATCGCAGATCGAAGTGCTCGCTCGCTCAACGAGACTCCCTCTTGATCTTTTTGATTTCCAAACTTTTCGTACAGTTCTACCAGCCAGTGCATCAAGCCTCCGCAGGTGGGTGAGAAACGTTGCGCGGATGAGCTTTCGTAAAACCTTTGGTCACGCAATTGACCGAAACCCTCTCGCCCTCTTCGCCGGGCGGAAGTGGCGGCGCACCGGGTGGATTCCATCAGAGGGAAAAAAGAAGTTCTTTCCCTTTGAAATCTGATGTTGCGCTCAACGCGGTTCGGCCCAATGTTCTGTTCGTATTCGCTCTTTTTGGGGCACTAACTTGTACCAGTTTCGAAGTGTTTTGTGGCGCGAATTTTGTGTAAGAAGTGCTGGGCGATGAAAGAAGCGAAAGTTCGGGAGTCTAATTCACTCATCCACATCTGTGTGAGTGAATGGTGTTCGACCGGGGTACGGAAATGCCGTAGTTGGCGCGGAAATTGCTGTCGTCACGGAGAGGAAGAGACAAGCAAGAGCAGCAGGAACGGGGAAGGGCGCCGCGCTGAAATTTACGGTCAAAAAGCAGGTTAATCTTCTTCAGAGCCAGAGAGGTAGTGGTCAAGAGCCGCCACCACAAGTGGAACAATCTTTCTGGTAGAACCATCGAGAGTTTTTCCGGTTGTGTTGATGCGTTTGTCATATCCGCTTTTCGACATCTGTTTGCTGTCACGCTTGTTCCGCTCTCTGAGGAGCTTGAGGGTTTGGCGAAAAAGAGGAGATTTTTTATCAACGAGTTCTAACGGAATATGAGCGTCTTGAGCTACCCTTCTCTTGGCAGTCTCAACGAGATCAGCTTCGAGAAAGATTTTTACCTGAGCTTGGGGAAAGATTTTTGCCATATCTCGTCCCTCGGCCACACACCCTGTTCCTGCGAGATCAATCTGTTTTTGCACCAGCGCTTGGCGAACCTCGGAAACTTGTGCAATGAAAGATGTCAACGTTGAGATATCTTGGTGGCGAATATCCTTGGTGACAACTTCCTCTCCGAGAAATACTGTTTGGTGGTCGTTTTTCAGATCGTACTCAAATCGAACGTCAATTTCTCGGGCGATGCGGATCAGGTGTTCAATTGATCCCTTGGTTCCCCAGTGGTCTGGGCGCGTCTCAGGAAGCTTTCCCTCCAGGAGTCGTTGGACGTGCTTGGCGGTGAACCCCTCTCGTTGTGCTTGCAAGGCCACACACCGATACACCGCTCCAGAATCAAGAACATGAAGATTGAGCTCACGGGCGATCCGACGGGCGATCGAACTCTTGCCACTTCCACCTGGGCCATCAATGGCGACGATAAACGGCACCGCACGATCTCGAGTGAGTGACGCTCGACTGAGCGAATCTTCTGCACTCGGAGCACGGCTACCTCTTCCGTCGGCCGGATCGGACGAGTCCTGGGCGCGGAGCGCCCTCCCGTTTGATGAGTTTTGATACGCCAAAGTTTTCCTAGTCCATGTGACGAGTGGTTCTTCTAAAGGGTACCACTTCGGGGTGAAACAGGGTAACACAGGCCCGGAGCTAAGCTAGTCCACGCCATTGGTGGAGTAGGGGCTCGGAGGAAGGTGCTGCGCATCAGGTTTTGTTCACATTTCTGAATACAAACTGGCGGATATATTGAGTTGTAGACAAAGAATGAACGTGATTCTTTGAGGTTACAGAGAGAAGTACTCGAGCGAATCCGTTTTGAGTGATACATAGTACTCAAAATGAAGCGGCCAAGGGTCGCGCTGTTCGGAGGGGGAACGATGGAGAACAAGGGGGCAAGAGTTCCGCTCTGGATTGTTGCGAGTTTCCTGTTATTTTTTGGTGTTTTGTTTGACGGAGCATGTGATCCACTCGCCGTGAAACCGCTTCGTTCTATGAATGATCCGTTTTGGAGCACTTCTTCAGCTCCGAGAGTCGGAACGATAAAGGGCCTTGTCTACTCAAATCCATTTTCTTCCGAATTTTGCGACAGGGCGAGATTGGACCTCGGTGGAAATCGACTCTTGAGTCGGTGGTTCATGGCGGCAGCAATCCCTGTTCCGCCTGCTGATAGCTCCGAGAGAACGAGGAAAGAGCTGCTCTATCTTCTCGCCATCGCAAAACGCAGAAACCCCGAGTACCTCGCTGCTATTGACCAGACAAAGCAGTTTGATTGGAGGCTCATCGCTCTTCCGGTATTGGGAGATAACCTTGCTCCAAAGACGGGTACGATGATTGAGGCAGCACGACTTGAGATGTTGCAGGTGGTTACTCAGTTGAAGGATTATTATAAGCGAACGCGTCCGACTGTGCTTGAGTCATCTCTCACAACGGTAGTTCCTGTGCCTGATTCTTCTTCCTACCCTTCAGGACACGGCTCAATGTCGTTTGTAGTGGCTTTTCTCCTCGAAGAAATAGTTCCAGAAAAGGCCAATGAACTTGAACGCCGGGCGTTTGTTTATGGTTGGTTGCGGGAACTCGCAGGGATTCACTATCCGAGTGATCTCTCGAACGGAGTACTCCTTGCGCGGCAGATAGCCGACCAACTTCTTGTAACGCCCACTTTTGCTCAGCTTGTTGAAGAATCTCGAGCTGAGATTCTCGCGCTGCAACATGCGCCTTTAGCTCAGGCTCAGTAAGAGGTTAAGGCTTTGGAAGGAGTATCTCTTGGCCGACTTGGAGTTGAAGTGCTTGAGCGTTTGTCATGCCGTTAAAACGGGCGATGTCTTCCCACTTTCCTTTGCCATTGAGCTCTTGCCGCGCGATCTTGTAGAGAGTGTCTCCTGGTTGAATAGTGTAGCGCGAGAACTCCACTGGAATCGAGAGTTGCTGCCCAACCCGCAGTCGAGGCTGCTCAAGAGAGATGTTGTTCGTTGTTGCTATCTGTTCCCAAGAATTGGCATTGCCAAAATACCTGAAAGCCAGTCCCTGAAGGGTATCTCCTGGTGCGACCGTGTGGGAAAGGGCATGAAACGACTGCGTTAGCTCGCGAAGACTATCGACCCTGTTGGCTTTCCAGCCCTTTAAAAATCGTTCTTGGCTGGGATCTCGCTTAGCTATTGCATCAAAGAACCGTTCGCGTAGGTCGAGGAGGCGAGCTCGGAGTTCTTGAGGATCGGGGACACCGTTAAGCGCTTCTCGTGTCTTTTCCCCAAATTTTCCATCAACAGTGACTGTCCCAAGAGCGCGTTGTAAGAGCTTTACTGCGTTTGCCGGCCCGTGGAGCACTGCACAGTCAAACATAAGCAGACGGAGTGCTGAATCGTTTATCTCGTCACACCGAACGGCATCCCAATATGTGCGATATATCGCTTTGAGTTCTTGCGGATCGATCTTTCGAACATCTTGAATCGGGAGTTGGTGGTCTGTTCGGTAGCGGTCATATGTTTCTTGGGTAATTCCTGAATTTGTTGCTACTCCAAGGGCGTTTCTCTCGTTGATACCCCGGTAGAGTTCTGTTCGGAGAGTTTCAACCCTCTCAACGAGAGCAGGAAAATCTTTGACCTGCCCGAGGGCTGCTCGGGTTGCAGGGCCAAAATCCCCATCGACCTTGAGTCCACCGAGTGCTTTTTGGAGGAGGCGTACGGTGTGTTCTTCTCCAACGTTTGCGGCCGTATCTATGAGGAAGAGCCTGAGCCGTGGGTCGGTGACCTCAGCAGCATGCGCTTCCTCATAGAAGTCGCTTTGATAAAAGTGGCGAAGTTCCTCTCGAGAAATTTCAAGGATATTTCTCGGGAGAAGTTTCGACTGCTCTCTGAACTTGTCGTACGAATCTTGATTCAGACCAAAATCTCGAATGGTAATTGAGCGATTGCCACGGTCAGCTCGATCAGATGTTATTCCTCCTTCTCGTTTGAGAATTTCTGGAAGTGAATTCTCAAAGTTCCAAGGTGAGGCCCGTTCGGGTGGAGTTTCGTTTGAGAGAGTCTCAAGAATGCCGGATGAGTCATCGGTGTGGGCATCTGCCGCAGATGGCAAACCTGCCGACGCAATCCCGATCGACGCGCTCGCGAGCGCAACTGAGGCGCTCTCGCAAAGCGAAGCGAGTTTCTGTTTTGTACCCTCGAGCATTGAGAGAGTTATGGGGTGATTTTGCCTCTGAATATCGTGCCCGAGGTGAGTTTCGTGGGGACAGAGATCGGTGAGATTTGTCCTGAATATCCAAACTCTTGCGAGCGCCCATCTCTCACTTTGAGTGTGGGACGCACGCTGCTTGAGCCCCGCTCTGAGCGTTCTCTCCTCAAAAGAAACAGTGAGGGTTTGAATCTCCCCTCTCTATTCGACATACTCAGCAGGTTGCCCTGTCTGGTCGGTAAGGAGAGCACGTTATGGCTTACTCGGTACTTTCTTTCGGAGAGCTCCTTTGGGACATGTTGCCGAGTGGCAAGGTTCTCGGCGGTGCTCCGGCAAACTTTGCTCTTCGGGTAAGCGAGCTCGGTGAAGTCGTTCGGGTTTGTTCGCGCGTCGGAGATGATGCTCTGGGAAAAGAAGCGCTCTCGCTTCTAAGAGAGCTCGGACTCTCAGATGATCTCGTTCAAAAGGATCCTTCGACTCCAACCGGGACGGTCGATGTTACACTTTCCCAGACAGGGACGCCGAGTTACACGATCAATCGGGGTGTCGCCTACGATGAAATCGAATTGACGGATGAACTTGTTCGTTTCGCCACGCAGGCAAACCTTATTTGTTATGGAACTCTCGTTCAGAGAAGCCAAAAAACCCGAGAAACGCTCTATTCGCTTCTTGAAGCAGCTCAACCAGATGCAGAGAAGTTTTATGACGTAAATTTGCGCAAGGATTGTTTCTCTGCCGACACTGTTCGAAATTCTCTTAAATATAGCTCAATTTTTAAACTCAACGACGAAGAGGTCCCAGTCGTTTGTGAACTGTTGGGATTATCAGCGATGGAGCCAATCGCCTTTCTCCGAGATGCAATTGAGCGATTCTCGTTAAATGCGTGTTTAGTGACTCTCGGGCACCGAGGGCTGATAGCTGGTTCGAAGAGCGGGCAAGTCGTTTATGTCCCCGGATTTCAGGTGAGTGTGACGGATTCTATCGGAGCGGGAGACGCATGCAGCGCCGGATTTGCCGTTGAGTACCTTCGATCTGGAGAATTGAGGGCGGCGGGTGAACTTGGAAATGCACTTGGAGCTCTCGTTTCGTCAAAAACCGGTGGTATGTCTCGGGTAACTGCGGACGAATTGAGAACAATTCAAGCAGGGAGCTGTGTCCGATCGCGAGATGAAGCGCTCGAAGCAGAGATGGCGCGATCAAAACTCGATCTTGATTCTTGGAAGGAGAGTGAGTCTCGCTCGAAGGGGCGCGACGCCGATAGATATCCACAGGCATGAACTTCAAACCGGCAAGCTCGAGGAAGCACTTGAAATCCTTATAGAAATGAAAAGTTGTTCTCCCGTCTTTCAAACTCTTACGAAAAGTTGTTTCAAATCTAACCTTCCGGTAGTTTATCTCTTCTGGCCGAGGGGTTGCGCCTCTGCGCCAGACACACTGCATTAAGGGATGTCGCACGTGGTGTCAGTGAGTGGTCCACACGATCCAAATTCAGTCCCGGTACCCGAGGGAGATGTGATCCCCCCAGAGCTTTTGGGGCAATCTCTCTTGGATCAGTCGGGTTTGGATCAAGCGAGTAGGAATGCCGCGCTCTCTCACTCTTATCGCGAGCGTCCTACTGAGCACGGCCTTAATGGCTCTCTCCCTTCAATTGATTTTCAACCTCTCTCAATGTCTGCTCTTTCGGATCTTCATCCATCTGTTGAGGTATTTCCGTACGATCGTGATCTCGTAGAAGTCGATACCGTCGTGTTTGGTTTCGGTCGGCTGAGTAAGGGGCTTGTTGTCGCTGGACACGATCTTGCGATGAGAGAGAATTTTGACCAGGCTCGAGCGAGTGGGGTGGCGGTTGTTACTTTTATGCATCCCTGCGAAGACCTCGTTGCGCAGGACTGTTTGTATTCTCACCACACGCTTAACGGGCGTGGGATGAAAACCCGGGTCGTTGGCGCTATTAAGGAAGCGTACTTTGCCCCGGAACAAGAGTCCCAAGTTCTTGAAGCTCTATCTCGTGAGAGTACTCGATTTCTGAAGATCGTTGTGAGTTTGCCTGGTTACCACTTGAACGAACGTCGCGAGCTTGATCTTAAGAACCCAGAGATCCAAAACGACATCCTCACTCTTCGTGCACGACGGTTAATTGAGAATCGGCCCGAGGCAGCCAATGAACTTCATCCAGAGAGTGAGGATCTCTCGGTTAGTGTTTTGGGTTTTTCGCCGACGAAGTGCACGAACCGGTCTCTCGCAGAACGGCCGCTGAGGACACCGACAGCCTTTATTGTTGAAGGCCTCGGGCGTCGACGAGATACACACACAGAGCCGCTCACCGTTTTGTCGTTTGAGAACGCTCGGCATAACGGAGGAATGGTGAGGCGGAGTGTTCTCGGTTTCGCTCAGATGGTTGATGGCAGTCTCTACAATTGGATTAAGGATAAGAACGACTACTTCCCGGACACGGTGATTGATCGAATTGTTCCAGGGATGGGACCTGCTGAGATGGAGCGCGCCTGGAGGAGTCTCGGAGCAAGAGATCAGCACGCTATCTTTTCTGAGAAATTCGGTATTCAATTTATTCAAGATCGCGACCATCTTGAGCGGGCGTTCTTTCCACGGGGAACACCAGGATGGGCGAGTATTGATGGGGTCATTCTCACGCCACACACGAGTCCTGCCGTTGACACAAAGATCCGTCTTGTAAATGGTCTCCATGTAGCGCTTGGGTGGTTGGGATCCCGAACGGGGTGCCACTATTCGTACGAAGTTTTGCACTTGCCCGGCATGTCAAGCCTCTTGAGGGATATGCTCCACGAAGAGATCGCTCCACACGTTGATCCTTTCCCGAGCCGAGAGATTGGGAACACTATCGAAAGTATCCTTACCGATCGTTTTAATAACCCCGAACTCCCCGATCCTGTGACCCGGTTGAATAACGACGCAGTTCGAAAGTTTCGAGAGAGGGTTATCCCTTCCATTAACGATTGTATTGCTCAGGGGAGGGCTTTCCCTGGGTTGTCGCTCGCGGTTGCCTCTTGGCTAGTAACGCATTGTTCTCGTGAGTGGATACCGGTGAAGAGAGAGTCAGGCGAAGGCGCACAGTTGCAGTATTTTGATGAGGACCACTCTCCAATTCCAACCCCGGTAGAAAATAGTGAAGCAGCATACTTTCCATCTCTGGAGAGGTTGTCGGATCCGTACGAGATGTTGAGATGCAGAGATCTCTTTGGGGATTTTCTCCCTGTAAACGAACAATTTATTGGTTCAGTCGAGCGGGCAATTGACTTTCTTTTGGAACACAAACTAAAAGAGCCCGGAGTAACCAAGTATCTCGAGATGTGCCGAAATGGCCTTCCCGAGGACAATTGAGGGCTGAACCGAATCTGGCTTGTAAACAACTT
Organism: Bdellovibrionales bacterium; assembly: GCA_020434565.1. Lineage (GTDB taxonomy): Bacteria > Bdellovibrionota_C > UBA2361 > UBA2361 > RFPC01 > JAGRAO01. The sequence continues at coordinate 7,060 of JAGRAO010000008.1, read as the reverse complement.
TCTTAGCTGTCGGTCGCTTGTATACTGACCGCCAATGGAATTCCCGGATTCAAGGTGGCCAAAGCCTGATCAGTTTTGCCATTTTCGGCGGCCAGTATGTGTTTTCCCTCTTTTTGAGGATCGCTTTAGGAGAATATACCGTGTCAAACACTGCAACAGATGGAGAAGGCAAGAGCCTCCCACTCTCAAATTCGGCGCTCTCTTCACTTTCAGCAAAGGCTGCTGTGCCGGCATATGATCGCACAAAGATACGGCCTGGGATTATTCATATTGGAGTCGGGGGATTTCACCGCTCCCATGAGGCTGTGTATATCGATGACTACATAGCGAAATCTGGAGAAACCGACTGGGGAATTCTCGGTCTTGGGTTGCTCGATTCTGACAAGCGGATGCAGCAAGCGCTATCATCTCAGGATTACCTCTTTACCGTTGTTGAGCGGAGTACTGATGAGGAAGTTGCTCGAATTGTTGGCTCTCACACTGGTTTTCTCCTTGCGCCAGAGGATCCGCAGGCAGTGCTTGATGCTCTGACGAGTGAGAGCACGAGAATCGTCTCTTTAACCATTACTGAGGCCGGATACTGTTTCCATCCATCGACGGGAATGCTCGACACGACTCACCCGACTATCGCTTCCGATCTTAAAAATCCACACGCACCGAAGGGAGCATTTGGATATATCGTGGAGGCACTCCGTCAGCGATTCGACAAGGGAATTGCTCCGTTCACTGTTCTTTCTTGCGATAATATTCAAGGGAACGGCGATGTCGCTCAGCGGATGATCGTTTCGTTTGCAAAAGCGATCTCACCAGAGCTTGGGAAGCGGATAGAAGAGGAAGTTGCTTTTCCAAATAGTATGGTTGATCGGATCACGCCGCGAACGACCGACACCGAACGGAACGCGATAGAGCGGGAATTTGGAATTTCTGATCAGTGGCCGGTTGTTGCTGAGCCGTTTCGCCAATGGGTGATCGAAGATCACTTTTCTGCTGGGCGACCAAATTGGGAGTCGGTCGGAGTGCAGATGGTTTCTGATGTGAGTCCTTACGAAAAGATGAAGCTTCGACTCTTAAATGCGAGCCATTCGCTTATGGGTTATCTCGGGTACCTCGCGGGGTTCCGGTATATCGATGATGTTGCAAGAGATCCTGAGTTCTCTCAGTATGTCCGAGCTTTTATGAAGCGCGAAGCTGAGCCTACGCTTGATCCGGTGCCGGGCATTGATTTGAACGATTATCAGCAGACTCTCATGGTGAGATTTGCGAATTCGAAGATCAAAGATGAGGCTGCTCGAATCTGTTTGGACGGTTCCGGAAAGATGCCCACTTTTGTCCTCCCAACAATGAGAGATCAGCTCGCGAGAGGGGGTGAAATCTCTCGAGGAGCATTGTGTGTTGCTGCGTGGTTTCGATATTTAACCGGCGAGGACGAAAACGGTGAGCAGTATCCAATCGAGGATCCGATGGCTGAGGAACTGAGTCGTCTCGCCAAGAAGGGTGGAATGGATCCGAGGTCGCTCCTCTCAAAGAGCGAGCTTTTCGGAGATCTTTCGTCGAATGAGGAGTTTATCGATAAAGTTGAGAAGGCCCTGATCAGCCTTTATACTCAGGGAGCTCGAAAAACCTTGCAAAACGTGTTGCAGGAAAACTCCTAAGAAGGCTTGTAGTTTATGGCCAATCACTCGCTTCCAAGCGATCGTGCGGATCAGCCGCTTGATGCTTCATCTGCCCAATCAGTTGAGACAGAGCTTGATCTCGGAGCCTTGGAGCTTTTTGGTGCGCGGGTTGGGGTGTTTCTCGACTATGACGATCTGATGGCGCTCACTGAGCGGGTCGCTCTTACGGCGGCGTGTGGCGTGCTCAATGGAGAAGTCCTTGAGCCGCGTGATGAGGATCCCTATCCGCTCTCAGCGTTTATCGATGAATTTGCCGGGTGGACTTTTAGTACAATTGTTCCCGAGGTCGCAAAACGGAGGGGATTTTCCGTTGACCCTGATGAAATCTCAAGGCTCGCTCAAGTCGAAATGGATACTGTTATTGAGGCACTCCGAACGACTCTTCAGCCAACGGATGGGATGATGGAGGTGCTTGAGGTGTTTCAGATGGCCGGCATCGTTCCGTCGGTCGTCTCGAGTAGCGCGCTGCCGCGGCTTCGCGTTTGCCTTGAAGCTACTCGACAGAATGAATTTATCCAGCATGAGCACGTATATAGCGCGCAGTCTTCTCTGACCCCGCCCCAGCCAAAACCTCGTCCTGATATTTATCAGCACGCCATGAGAGAGCGAAGATCTTCACCAGAAGATTCTGTAGCGGTTGAAGATTCGCCGTCAGGAGTTTCGTCTGCCCATGCCGCCGGGATGATGGTGATTGGATATGTTGGCTCTCTTGAGGAAGGAAAGCGTTTGGATCGGGCCAAAGTTCTCTTTGATCGAGGAGCTTCTTACGTTTTAGAGAACATGCGAGAGCTGCCTCATGTCCTCGTCGCAATTCAGAAAGGTGATCTCGCTTTTCTTGAGAGATACAGCAAAAGCGCTTGGGAGTAGCCGCAGTCCGAATCTTTCCTCTTCGAGCTCCTTACCCTGAGTCCGGAATCACTCGTTCAAGAAAAACGAGCAGGTCGTTTTTCTTGAACCCACATCTAAGCTGATTTGTTGAGACCAGTATCGATCTCATCGCCCAGGAGGGTCGGAAGAGATGGGTGCGGCTGCTTTCCTCCGTGAGACGGAAAGAGTGGCTGCCTGCTATTTTGGATCTGAGCCTGAAGTCGAATCAATCCGTCGAGCACTGTTTCCGGGCGAGGAGGACAACCGGGGATATAAGCATCCACTGGTATGAGCTTGTCGATTCCAGCAACCGTGGTGTAGTTATCGTAAAAACCACCAGATGATGCGCACGCCCCAAAAGCGACGACATATTTTGGCTCCGCCATCTGCTCATACACCCGAACGAGAACAGGAGCGAGTTTATGGGTAATTGTTCCTACAACCATGAGCAGGTCTGATTGTCTCGGGGTAAAACGGGGAAGAGCTGCTCCGAATCGATCGGTATCATAGTGGGAGCAACTGACGGCCATAAACTCCATCCCGCAACACGCCGTTACGAAAGGATATGGAAAGAGCGAATATTTTCGAAACCAACCGATAGCATCGTCTAGCTTTGTGTGAAGAAAAGCAGAAGTCTCTCCCTGAGGTGGAATTGGTTTCATGTGAAGAATCCTTTGAGCTAACTGAGAGCAGGCAGCGAGAGTCCACCTCTTGAGGGCGATGACGTTTTCTCTGTAACGCTCTCCTCAAGAGCAAGGGCCATGTTCGAAAGACTCTACGCTCCGCCCTAAATAGTTAATGAAATGAAGGAAAAGCGCAAGGCTTGAGGGGGCCAAGAGAATTGACGCCCTGTCGGGAGTGTTAGAGCATGGTTGGTGGGCAGAGAAAGCGAGGAAGATTCTATGACGTTACAGCAGAAGTCGTCTCAGCCGATGAACCTTTTTACCTTGCAGATTATTGCCGCAGCCCTTACGGGTTCTGTCGCTCTCCTGATTGTTGTCGCGTATTTCATTCCTTTTGCAGGTGAAAAGAGTGCTTACGACCCAGCGCTCCACGGAGCCATTCTTGGGGTGGGGGTGATGACGTTGGTATCATCTTTTCTCCTTGAGAAAATATTTGTGAAGCACCGTGTAGAAAGTGTTTCAAAGGAAAATCGAACGCTCTCGGCTCTCCTTCAGGGGTTTTTACCGAGCATTACTGTGAGTTTTGCGCTTCGAGAATCAGCTGCGATTATGGGGTTTGTCGTAAGCATGCTCACGGGGGATCCGATTTTTGTCGTCATTATGGGAGGGGTTACCATGGCAGTGAATATCTTGAGTTTCCCGACCAAGAGTCGCGTCAACGCGTATCTCCCTCCAGCCGAGCAAATTCAATAGACGGAGCTTTGAGGTCAGAACTCCACTACTTCCTTGACCGCGTAGTGTCCTTTTTGATTCACGTGAATTCGAGCAGCCGCCACATCTGGATCGTGTTCAAAAACAACGATTGCGTCGTGCTCAATTGCGTATTCTAGAAATTGCTTCTTTTCCTCAAGGAGTGTGTTCGCGCAGATGTCGTAACCCATGTTGTACGGCAATGGGAGATGGCGCGAGGTCGGAATGAGATCGGTTGGAAAGAGAATCGGCTGAGGGCCTCCAAAGACCTCGATGTACTGTTGGCCTACGGTGTGACCATCGACCCGCTTGACGCGCACCTCGGGAAAAGGTTCCACGTCGCCATCAAGAAAATTCGTCTCATTTCCAAGGAGGATATCAACGTTTTCTGGGAGGTAGCTTGCGCGTTCGCGAAGTCCTGGAGCACGGGCATTGTCAAAATTTGCTCGCTGAACATGGATCTTGGCGTTCGGATAAGCCCTCTGGAGAGTACCTTCGGGTGAAAACTCTGAAATCCCTCCAGCGTGATCAAAATGGAGATGGGTAAGGAGTACATCGGAAATCTCTTCTCGAGAAAAACCGAGTCTCTCTTGAGGGGTGTTTTCTATAGCGAAGATAGTGCGAAGTTTGTCGTTCCATTTCTCGCCGTTTCCAACATCAACAAGAATCTTCCGTTTGTTATCTTCGAGGAGGAGTGAGCGGGTAGCGAGTCTTATGCAATTTTCCTCATCGACTGGCATGAGCTTTGACCACAAATTCTTTGGAACCGAGCCAAACATCGCTCCGCCATCCAAACGAAACCATCCGAGTACGTGGAGTGATACTGTGTACCTGCCAGCTTTCATTGTGCCCCCGCAGTTTTCTGATAAACGTCCTTGATTGACTCTACCGGTGGAAGTCCAAAAAGTTTCTGGGCCGTAACCGTCGTCGAAGCAGCGAGTTCCTCAAGAGAGATCTCCTTGACCTCTGCAATGACAGAGGCCGTGTCTCTTACAAATGCACTCTCACACCGCTTTCCCCTATGCGGCACTGGAGCCATATACGGCGCATCAGTTTCAACCATCATCTGTTCGAGGGGAATCTCTTTGACTGTTTCACGGAGAGCCTGAGATTTTGGGAACGTTACGGGTCCTGGGAATGATACGCGAAAGTTTATCTCTTGAAGTTTTCGGGCGAACTCGGCGCTCTCTGGATAGCAGTGAAAAACCCCTCCAACAAGGTGAGCTTCCATCTCTTGCAGAACCGCAAGGCACTCTGAAGAAGCGTCTCGGCAGTGGATGATAATTGGTTTTTGAACCTCAAGCGCAAGAGACACCTGCGCTCGAAACCACTCGTACTGTTTTTCTTTTGGAGACCAATCTCGAAAAAAATCGAGGCCAGTTTCACCAACTGCCACAGCTTTTGGGTGTGACAACATACCTTTCAACCGTACTATATCGAGTGGGCGATCCGCGTCGTGTGGATGGATACCGATTGAATGAAAGATCTGCGTATAGCTCTCCGAAAGCGATTGCGCTCTGCGAGCTCCTTCGAATCCATCGGTTGCTCCAATATCAACAATCTGCCAAACACCAGCGTCTCTTGCTCGGACAAGGCATTCTTCTCGGTCCGGATCGAATTCCTTGGAGTCGAGATGGGTGTGCGTATCAATGAGGTAAGACTGCATGCCGCCGGGCTCCTTGCCGGAAGTTCAGGATTGATTAGTGGATACTGCAATAGAAGGAGCGGTTTTGCACGTTCACGTGTTTCCGGTCAGATCTCGAATGCTCCGTGGACTGCGTTTAGAGAAAAGTCAGGGGCGAAATTTTCTCTGTTTTTGACGGGTCGACACAGGAGGCGAATTTGCACCTGAGGATCTCCCTGGAGTCTTCTTTACTTTCTGTCCCGTTTGGTCTTTCGCGCTCTCTGCACTTTGTTCATCGGAGCTCTCGGAAAGATTACTAAAAACAACTAGTTAGCAAAGGCTATTCGCTCCTGAAAAGCGATCCAGGAGTGGCTGTCGATTGTCGATAGATTCTAAGGGGTTAAGCAAAAAGGCTCTGATGAAGAATCTCTCGCGGTACACACTGATGGCGCTCTCGGTCGCAATGTATTTGGCGTTGGCGAAGCTTGGGCTCCTGCTTGCGTTTGAACATGCGAGTGTGTCGCCGGTATGGCCGCCGACGGGATTTGCGATCTCATTACTGCTTCTCACGCAGGGAAAATTTTGGCCTGCGATTGCTGTCGGAGCTTTTCTTGCAAACTTTTCATCGAATAGTCCACTTGGTGCCACGACTTGTATCGCGATTGGAAACACCTTAGAAGCGGTAATCGGCTATGTCATTATCTCGAAGAACCGCACTTCTGACGCATACGATCACCTCTATTTTCGAAGTATTCTTTTCATCCTCGGGTCAGTCGTTGCCTCCTTCACGAGCGCGATAATTGGAGTGTCGAGTCTCGCTCTCTTTGGTTCGATTTCAAAGTCGCAATTTGTTGGGCTCTTTGGAACTTGGCTTACAGGTGATCTCCTCGGAGCGCTCATAATCACCCCGCTCTTTGCATTTGACACTCCCTCTTGGCAGAAGAACTTTCGAGAGATTCGCCGAGTCACTTCGCTTGGCTCCATTGGGCTCATACTCGTTTCCCTGGGAGGGATATTCATAGCGCCTGAAGGGACACATTTTCCTCTTTTGCTCTTTCCTGTTCTTCTTGTCGTTGCATCGGTTGGTGGTCCTTACACCATGCGGCTCTCAGTGGTATTGATCGCGGTCTGTTCAGTTTTAGCCACGATCAACGACATGGGGCCATTTGCGAGCGGGGTTGTGGCTCACGACCTCATGTACTTACAGCTTTTCATGCTCGGGGTGTCGCTCACCTCGATTGCGATTTTGAGTTTTAAGAGCATCAAAGAGCTCACCGCAGCAAGTATTGTGCTCCTCGTTGGATGGTTCTTTAGTGGAGTACTTTACTATACGTTCACTGAGCAGGATGCAGCGTTTGACGAACAGCACTATAGCGCACTTATTCATGAGGTCGAAGATCGAATTGTTGATCGTATGCGGCTCTATGTTGATTATCTCATCAGCGGAGCGAGTTTATTTGCGGCTTCTGAAAGTGTTGAGCCTGATGAATGGCGTGCGTTCGTGGATTACTCAGAGCTTGTTT
>JAGRAO010000088.1 GCA_020434565.1 Bdellovibrionales bacterium | reverse complement strand
AGAGAGTAGATTTTCGTGGAGTAGAGAGTTGTTGGAAACAGAATGGGTAGTAACGTCACCCAATAAGACGATCCTTTGGATTAACAGCGGTGGCAAGAAAAAGCGCTTTACCCTCGAAGTTGCCAAACGTGCGGGTCTTCGAGTGATCTTGGTGAATAAGGAAGTAGATGTTCCCCCCCGTCTCTACCACCGATTTCTTCAAGTTGATACCTATGACCACTCGGCGGTCATCGATGCTGTAGAGAGTTACCTCGCTTCCGAACCTGATATTCAACTTGATGGGGCTCTGACATTTTGGGAAGACGATATCCCTCTTCTTGCTCGGGTCTGTGAACATTTTTCGTTGCCCGGCAATCCTCCTGAAACCGCCATTCGAACTCGAAACAAATATGAGATGCGAACTTGCTTCGAGAGAACTGGGCTCTCATCTCCCAAGTTCCACCTTCTTCGAAGCGAACAAGATGTTCGAGATGCGATTGGATCGATAGGCTTTCCAGCAGTGATGAAGCCCGCCTGGGGAGCTGATAGTGAGTTCGTGGTTCTGGTGAAGAGCGAAGCCGAGGCGCTTAATGCTTGGGAGTATTTACGGCGAAACTGTAACGAAAGTTTTAATCCGATCTTTAAATTCAACTCAGAGATGTTTCTCTATGAGCAGTATGTCGATGGGGTTGAGGTCAGCGTAGAGTGTTTCTCTCAGTACGGAATTCCTCACGTACTTGGAGTGAACGAGAAACAACCAATTCAGCCACCGTACTTTGTCGAGTATGGTGACATCTGTCCAGCGCGTTTGGATGACAATGCTCTTGCTGATGTTAAGAAACTCGCTGAGTCAGCTCTCATTGCACTTGGAGTGTGCTCGAGTCTTTCTCATGTCGAGATGAAGGTGAGCCAGAAGGGTCCTGTTCTTATCGAAGTTGCTTCTCGAATGGGAGGCGACGACGTCTATCAGAATATCAAAACAGTTTACGGACACGATCTCGTTCGAATTGCGTTGCAAATTGCTGTCGGCGAGCATGTAAAGGTAGAGAAACGTGGCCCGAAGGGGTGTGTCGTGTCTCGTTATTTTATCCCGAGTGAATCAGGAATTATCACGAATATCTCTGATACCAAACCGGTTCGAAAATCACCGCATCTTGTTGAGCTTATCTTGAGCAAACGGGTTGGAGAGGCCATTCTCACGCCACCAGAGGGATTTGAGAATGCAGGCTGGATTGTCACCCGTGGCAACTCTTACCAAGAAGCTGAGTCTGCGCTTGATAAGGCGATGAAGTCGGTTGAGGTAAACGTTACTCCCTTTCGAAAAAAATCGGCACTTGGCTCTTCCCTCTTGGGCGATTCTCTCTTCTCTGCGGCCACTGTCCGTCGAGAGATTCTCCGAGTTGCTCGCATGCGTAAGATTCGGGAGCAGACTGAGCAATCTGCCCTCAAAGTGGGCCTTGTAATCGACTCGAGTGTTCTCGGAAGAGGTACGCTCCCTGGACTCAAAGAAGAGGTGTCTAGAACAGAGGATGCACTTCGTCAGAAAGGGCATGTTGTAGTAAGGGTAGATGTTGCGGGAGGCCCTCTGATCGTAAAGCAGGTTCAAGCGTTGAGTCCTGATTTCTGTTTGCTTATGTTGCCCCCGCAGGGGCTTGGATCATGCCCGAGTCCGATAGCGGCTGGGTTGCTTGAGTTTCTTGGAATTCCATTCTTGGGGGCTGGTGCGACAGCTTTGCATCACTCGAAAGATCTGGTGCTCAATCGAAAGCTCTTCGAGTATCACGAGATTCCAACGCCGGACTGGGACTATGTAACGAAGATCGGCGAATATGTGAATGCTGAACTTGAGTTTCCTCTCGTCATTCGCTCGCTTCATCCGAAGGCTGTAGCTTCGGGGATTGAACCGAAATTGATTCGATCAAAAGCAGAACTGTCCGGTGATGTCGATAGTTGGATCGCAAAAAATGTGGGCCCAATCCTTATTGAAGAGTTTGTAGAAGGTGAACTTTTCGAAGTCTTTCTCTTTGGAAACCGCGCTGATTTAACAGTCCTCCCACCCTACAGAAAGTGCATGTTGAACGAGCAAACGGTTGCTACCTCCTTTGACGCGTTCGGGGATAATGGATCCAATGGCTCTGGCGGCGGAAAAAAATCTGGCCGATTCCTTGTCTCACAAGAGGGGAGTCTCCAAATTCTTGCCGAATTGAGTATAGATGTGTATCGCTTGTTTGAATGCCGGGATTACGGGCGGGTTGATATTCTGGTTGATAAGTTTGGAAACCCATATGTAATGAACTTTGTCGCCGACCCACAGATAGGACCTGAGAGTGATTTTTTTCTGTGCGCAAAGCAAGATGGGTACACCTATGAGGAATTCCTCGATGAACTTGTTACTGCGGGGCTCAATCGAATAAGAGAGAGGGAGAGTGAATCGGTGCAAGGAAAGCCTTCTCAGTTCCCCGAACAACCTTCCGTGCTGGAGTAACGTGACTTCCATTTATCGAATTGCAGCTTTCGAGAATCTCGAATCCCTTCTCTCTGAAGATCGTGACTCGGTCCTTCACTTTGTGTCTTCTCGTTCTCCCTTTGCCACTCTTATTCGCGCGAATGTTTCTGAAGAGAATATTCGAAGCCTCGATCTGTCGGAACGGGAACCGCTCTTCTTTAATGATCGTGATATTTTGCTCTCGAATCCTGAGATCCTTCGCTCCATGAAGAAGGAAGCAGATGCCGTTCTCCTCGGAAACCGATCTTCGCGTGAACTTGAAAAAATTATTGCTGAGTTAGACCTCTCGCTTGTCTCCGTTAAAGCTGATGTCAGGGAGCAGTTTGAGGATAAATGTTTCTTTCATGATTTTCTGCTTCGTAAAGGCCTCCCCTGTCCGCGAGGAAGTATTATAGCGGAGCTCTCCCAGCTCTCCCAGGAGGAATTCTATCCTGGTGTTCTCCAGGTCTCACAGAGTCAGTCAGGAGTCGGGACCTACTTCGTGGGTTCGCCAGATGAGAGCGAGAGACTAGTGACTGAAAATGAGCTTGAGTTTCCTCTCCTCCTGAGGAAATTTGTACACGGCGCTCCTTACGGAGTTACTGTCCTTTGTGGTCATGGACAAGTGCTTGTCTCGGCTGTCAGACGGCAGTGCTCGCTTCGAATCGCAAACCGTGAAATTTTTTGTGGAGTCCAGTGGATTCCGAAGAGTGATCTTTCGCTGTCCGAGGCGTCGCTTCTTGAGCGGGCTGTGATACAACTTGGCGGAGCTCTTCGAGACGAAGGCTTTCTTGGTGTCGCGAATGTGGATTTTATGCTCACCGAAGAGGGGCCGCTTTTTCTTGAGTGTAATCCTCGACTTTCAGGAGCAACGTGGCAGCTTGCCCAGGAACCTGCTCTTTTTCATGGACTCTCGTTCTTAAAGGAGTACTCGAGCGTATTCCTTTCATCAGGTCCATCGTGTTCTCGACTTCACTTACCAGAGAGTTCTTTTAGAGGGTCAACCTTTGACTTTGATTTTATGTTATTGGGTCAACCTGATTCTGTTTTTCCTCGTAGAGGCCTCCGAACAGCTGGTGTGTATCAGTTTGGCTCAACTGAGGTCCAATTTCTGGGAGAGGATCTCGAACTCCTCGAAGTGCCCCGTTCCTTTCTGCTGTTGCCGGGTGCTCTTCCGGGCGAGTCTCTCTCGCTTGAATGTGGTTTAGGGATCGCTCTTTCAGATTTTCCTTTGTATAAAATCTTACCAGAGCGAGCACTTTTGAATAAGTACGGCGTCATGCTGAAAGAAGAAATAGCGAAGGATCTTCTCTAATGAATCCCATTCCCCTCTTTAAAGAACGAACTCATCATCTTCAAAAAGTTAGAAATCGTCTCCTCGCTATTGCTCACAAGAATGGCACCCCCTCGTATGTCTTTGACAAAGCTGAGGCGAGACGGAATATTCGAGATTTTCTCTCCGCCTTTCGAAAGCATCAGAAGAACGTTTCGATGTTCTATGCCATTAAGAGTAATCCGTATATTGGATTGCTGCGTACGGTAGTCCAAGAAGGAGGTTATTTGGATGCTTCGAGCCCGTCTGAGCTGTCTTTGGCACAAAGAGCAGGAGCTGAGCGAATACTGTACACAGGACCGGCCAAGTCTGAAGCCGATCTGTCGTCTTTGTTGAAACTGCGGCGCCGAGTCTTTCTGCATCTTGATAGTTTTCACGAGTTGGAGCTGCTCGGACAGATCCTGCGAGGAACCAGGCAGACATACAACGTCGGGGTTCGAGTATTCGGCACCGCTCAAGCTGGTTGGTCTAAATTTGGAATTCCGCTTGATCAACTTGGAGCATTTCTTAGAAAAGCTCGTCAATATCCTGAGCTTTCAATATCTGCTCTCCAGTTTCATATGAGCTTTAATCGGGACTCTTCGCGCTATCGAAAAACAATCCGAGAAATTGCTTCGTTTCTCCGTTCCGAATCCGGAAAGGACCTCAGGGGTTCCCTGCGAATTCTCGATATCGGAGGGGGATACGCACCGGCCGCATTTGAGGGGGTTTATCCCTGGAATCGGTCGATGGCTATTAAGCTTAGTTATCCCACGGGACTTCTTCAAAAGATACTCACAAACAAAGTATCTCCTCGGGTACTCCCGATTCACTACACCCCTATTTCTCAGCTTGCCGAAGAGATTACTCAAACATGGAAGAAAGAGATCCTTCCTCTGATACCTCATATAGAATTTTGGACGGAGCCGGGACGCTTTGTCTCCCACAGTACGATGCATATGCTTTTGGGAGTGGCAGACGTAAAGAGAGATCGCCACGCTGTCATCACTGACGGAGGAAACAACATGGTCGGCTACGAAAAGCACCAATGGCAAGACTATACTCCAATCTTCAACCTCACTCACTTTAGTGCGAGTCGTGAAACGCCTGTCCTGTGCTATGGATCTCTTTGCACCGCAAATGATCTCTGGGGGTACTATATCTATGGAAAGAAAATTGAAATTGGAGATGTTCTTGTAATGCCTTTTCAGGGAGCGTACACGAATACTCTCGCGCAGCACTTTATTCGCCATATTCCTCCTATCGTTGATCTGTAATATGAATTCTCACGATAAGAGCGTGAAGCATGTTCTCCTCATCTCCGGCTCCGACTATTCGAAGCAGGTCTATGGGGGTCTCATTTCTCTTCGAGATGAAGGAATCCAGGTATCTCTCTTGAGCGATGGGAGTTTTGAACCTACTCCTGGTGTCTTTGAGCACCATGTAAAGGCGGACCTCAGGCATACTGCGGCAACGCTTGATCGCGTGCGTGGGCTTGATCTTCGATTTGATGCCGTAGTGAACAAATCATCTGAGTGGCTCACTCCCTTAACGGCGCTTCTCGCTCAACATTTTGGAGTGCTTGGTGTTCAGCCCAAAGTAGCTTTTCTTTGCCGAAGTAAATTGCATATGCGGCAAGCCTTTAAAGAAGCTGGACTTCCAACTCCGCGGTTTCGTTTGTGTCACTCGTTTGAAGAGATTCAAGAGACAGTTCGAGAATTCAACACGCGGTGTGTTGCGAAACCAATAGGTGGAAATGCGAGTTACGGTACGTTCCAAGTTCAACCAAGTGACAACTTCGATGCGCTTGGAACCTACTATCTGCAGGCTGTTGATTACCTCCGCAAGAAAGCTATAGACCAGGATATGTTCGCATTCGAACGGGAGGAGCTGCGGCTCCTCGGGATAGAAGATGAAGTCAATATGGTTGATGACTACCTCGTAGAAGAATTTTTGGTCGGAACGCAGGTGAGTGTAGATTCTCTTATTCAGAATGGCCGTCCACATGTAGCAGGTGTCGCCCATCAGATCCGAATGAAACCGCCTTTCTTCGTTCAAGTCGAGGAATACATGCCTTTTCAAGGAGATAGTGAAACTCTAAGGGGTATTGAAGAGGTGAATAGACGGTCTCTTGAAGCGCTTGGCGTTGAGGTAGGTACGAGCCATACGGAGATTATCCTTACCGAGGAGGGTCCGAGGGTGCTGGAGGTTGCTTGCCGCATAGGGGGAGATAACATTCATGACTCCGTATACCAAACGACCGGGGTCCATCTCCTCAAAGAGTCAATTTATGTGCATTTGGGCATCCCTAGGAAATTGAAGATGGACGTCCGGGCGGGGGTGGCAATGCGCTATTTTATTCCTGAAAAAAAAGGTATTCTCCAACGTACATGTATCTCCCCCGAGTTATATGATCTCCCCTATGTGACAGACTTGAATTTTTCCGCTACGAGTGGTGAGAGGGTTTCCCTTCCCCCAGAAAGTTATGACTTCCTCGGGTACATTCAGGTTTGCGGGCAGGATGTTGCTGATGCAAGGGAGAAGCTCGAACACGCCGTGCAGTATATCTCATTTGATATTGCTGATGTGTCGGAGTGAAGTAGGGGAGTCTTCTAAGAGACAAGTGTATGTTGGCAAAAGTGCTTCCTCCGCAAAAAGTGTACGTATCCTCCGCTGGCAAGAAAGGGCTTGGGGTTTTCGCAGCTTCTCCGATTGGCGCGGGAGAAACAATTGAAGTAGCTCATGTGCGCGAGGTTCCACAATCGCTTGAGCGGGCGATAGAGGAGCTCGCGCCTGAACTCTTCCACTATCTTTTTTGGTGGGAAGGTGGTGCCGCTGATGCACAATCCGCCGTCGCTTTTGGCTTTGCCCCCTTCTACAATCACTCTCGCACACCAAATCTTAAATTGAGTCATAATTTTGAAGATCGTACCATCACGTTCCAAACAGTAAGAGATGTTCAGCCGAATGAAGAGTTAACCTTCGATTACGACACGAAACTCTGGTTCGACGATTCAGAATAGGGCAATATGCTCTGTGTCTCATATCGTTGGCGCCTGGACCTCCTTTCCGTGGTCACCTGCTCAAGTAGTCTGTGTGTAGGTCTTGTTGCTTATGGACTCCCCGACGGTGGATGAGGTCGTCCTATTGGGGGAATCGTTCAGAGATTCAAATTCTGGAAATGAAATAGTGAAGAAGAAGCTCACTGGTCTCAAAGTTCGTCGATGGAAAAGTGATGACATCTCACGAATTGTCCACTGCCAGAAAGCAGCCTATCCCGACTACGACGACAGATTCATGTACGATGAGCGATTGTATCGGCTCCAATTCGAAGCCTTTCCCGAGGGGCAATTTCTTGCCGAGCTGGAGGGTCAGGTTGTCGGTTACGCAACCTCCCTTATCGTTCAAGTGAGTGATGACGAGTGGTATTCAGTTGGCGAGTTAACTGGTGCGGCAACGTTTAGCACTCACGATCCCTTTGGAGATACACTGTATGGCGCGGACATCGCGGTTCGACCTGAATTCAGAGGCTTGGGAGTTGCGAAAAAATTGTATGAGCGACGAAAACGAATTCTCCGGCGTTACAATTTACGACGAATGATCGCGTACGGAAGAATTCCGGGCTACCAAAAATATGCTGGGACCCTCACAGCGGAAGAGTATGTTCATGAAGTGGAAGAGGGAAGACTCTCTGATCCAGCGCTTACAGTCCATTTGAAAGCGGGCTACAAGGTGGCGAGAGTACAGCTCGATCTCGTGTATGACCACCGGAGTATGCACTATTGCACTTTTCTGGAATACAAAAACGAGCACTACAACGTCTCCAAGAAGCGAATCGCCAATCCAGTCCGTAAAAGTGTAGCTGCTCGAGTTCGCATATGTGCAGCTCAACTACTTGTGCAGCCCTTAAGAACCTGGGAGGCTTTTGAGGAGAAGGTCCGCTTCTTTGTCGAAACAGCCGATGTTTATAACGCGCACTTTCTTGTTTTTCCCGAGTACGTTACCACGGGACTGTTCTGTTCACTTCCGACAGGCGAAGAATTTCACGTGTCGGTGCGCCGTCTTGCTGGTTACGCGGAGCGGTATCAAGAACTTCTTTTGGGATTAGCAACAAAATATTCACTCTACATTGTTGGGGGTACAACTCCTGTCGAACGCGATGGAAGGATATTTAATGTCGCCTTTCTCTTCACCCCCGATGGCGGTTGTTACTCGCAGGAGAAGTTGCACGTTACTCCGGGAGAGAGAACTGATTGGGGAGTAACGCCGGGGAGTGGGATCAAGATTTTTCAGACGCCCTTTGGAAGGATAGCAGTGCTTGTCTGTTACGATGTCGAGTTTCCAGAACTGTGTCGGATGTTGGCTCTCGCTGGAGTCGAGTTGCTCTTTGTTCCTTTTAGTACGAGTGAGAAAAGTGCTTACCTTAGAGTGCGATACACTGCTCAGGCACGAGCAGTTGAAAACTTTATGTATGTGGTTCTTGCCGGGAACGCAGGAAACATTAACTTTGCCGGGTCAGCATTCCTTCATTACTCGCAGTCAGCGATCCTGACACCGAGTGATATTCCGTTTCCCGTCAATGGCATAGAAGGAGAGGCTGAACCGAATATTGAAACTGTCGTTATAGCGGATCTCTCACTTGCGCCACTTGCTGAGCAGCGGCATACAGCAAGCGTTCGTCCGCTGTATGATCGTCGCGAGGACCTCTATCGGCTCGAGGGATTGGAACACGTGGAGGTGGTACGCCTTGACTAACGACTGTCTCTGCCTCTTTAGCTCGGAATCTCGGCTAAGCAGCTTCTCGGTCTCCGCCAGAATCCTCGTCGAGGTTAAGAAGAAAACCGAGAACTTGTCGTTCGGTATCAATTTTGACCTTTTCCTCGTGTCGGTCAGTGAGGTCATAGAGGCGACTCAAAAGGTCCAGGAAAGGGAGAGCGTGGCTTGAGTTTGAAAGCTCAGATCGTTGCAGAAGATCAAAACCGAGTTCAGCCATTTCTATCGCCTGTTCGAGTCGATCTGTTTCGCTTAACAATGGATGTTCAAGAAGGGTCACTGCGCAACCGAGGTACAGAAATGAACTTTCAATGCTCAATCGATCTCGGTTCTCTACAAAGAGTTGTGCCGTAAGGTACAAGTCAACCGCCTCCTCATAAGCCTCTCGCTCTCGCAAAAGCGCTCCTTTGATATGATATGCCGTTACTAAGCTGATCTCGCTGAATTCTCCTTCATTCCAGTCCGCTATGCAGGAATCACAAAGCTGTTCGGCTTCTTCCTTTCGTCCAATAGCAGAGAGTGCTTCGGCGAGAGCGAGGCTTCGCAGAGCTATCTCTTCTCGAGCGTAGTCCCCAGATGTTTTTGCGTTTTCAAGGACCATATGGCGCAAGAGAAGAGCATCTTCTTGATCTCCTCGCTTTTCAGCGATGAGCGCCCGTGTTTGTAAGACGACGTCGAGGTATTCAGGGGCTTCTGCCGGGCTTGTCAACGCTCTCTGCCAGAGAGGGAGCATCACCGCCTCGGCCCGGTTCAGGTTCTCTGCCTCTGCGAGACAGAGGGCTAACAGAGCTGAGGCTGATTCACCCGCTTCGCTTGATAGCTCTTGACCGCGAGTACAGAGCACTTCTGCAGCTCCTACTGCTTTTTCAAAGTCCCCGAGTTCTCGATAAAATCTCACAAGGTGCTCCTGACTCTCAAACGCTTCGCTACTTCCTGCCCCAAAATCTTCTGACGTCGCCCGGGCATTCCTTCGAAAGAGTGATTGAGCGAGAGCTATCTCTCCCGCTTGTTCAGCAGCACGTGCTTCTGACAAAAAGATTTTCGCTCTGGTTTCTCGGGCATGAAATCCTTGAAGTTCAACAGCAAGTTCACTCGCTCGCCCAAAAGCCTCCCTTGCGGCTCTAAAGTCTGGTCGGTGAAACGCAACGAGGCCACTTGTGAACCAAAATTCAGTTTGCACTTCCAAAGGTTGACTCGGGTCGGAAAAGCTCTCGCCAAGAGGCATGACACTCTCGGCTCGAGCTGGTTCGGTAGAATCAAGCAAAGATTGGACACCAAGTGCCCAGGCTTTAGCGCCAAAGAGAACTTGCGCATAGCTATCAATGAATAACTGGGAAACAGTATGAGCTGACATATATGTATCGTGAGAGGAAAACAATACTCCTCTTTTGAACTGTCTGTTGGCGAGAAGCATGAGTCCTGCATAGGCCTCCTCCGGATAGTACGAAGCGAGCCCAACAAAAAACCTCTGAAGTTCGCCTTCGCTCTCGGAGAGCGAAGGAAATCCTTGCTCCAAAACAACAGAATCAAGAACTTCGAAATGCTCCGCGAGCAGATCGCGGGTGAGAAAGAGTCCCTCGCCCGGATCGCTCTTCCGCAGAGAAGAAGTGAGCCTTTCACAGAATCGAAAGACCAGCATATCTTGAGTAGCGAAGAACTCAGAGTCGAGAGAGGGAGGTTCATTCCTCGAAAGGTCGTGTGCCTCAGCGAGTGAGGATGATTGGTCCGAGGGAGCTGGACTTGGATGAGTCTGAGCGGATTGACTCGAATTGTGGGAAGGATCCTCAAATGAAGGCATGGTGATTACCTCTTCACACCTCCTCTCCTCGTGATAACCAAAAGGAGCGCCGCAGAAAAAGATGGGAAATGAGTACTCCCTCTTAGATAAGCCATTCATCGGACTGAAGGAAGAGAAAAATGGGAGGGGAACTTTACGGTGAGTGCACTCCCTCCGAATGTACTGAATTGACTCAATTCTTAAGCTGAACAAAGACTCCGCTGATGTCGTCACGAATCCGAGGAGAATGGTTCTGGAGAGGTATGCCCTGGGCAAGAAGGGCCTCGTGAAGCCCCTCCCGAAGCTGAAGAAGAGCTCGAATACGGATAGGGATCAGGGAAAGGGGAGCTTCTGCAGTTCGTTCAAGAATACGTAAAATCTTTTTCGGATCGCAATCTACGGAGAAGGTCTCTCCGTACTTTCGAAACGGGACAGGCGAGAGAGGCGCGAGCGTAGGTGAGAGAGCAAGTGCCTCTGCTGCCAGGAGTCGACTTTGGAGTTCTGAATAGAACTCCTCGTGTTGAGCGCCCAATTTGGGAAGTGCTCTTTGAATATCTCGCTCGAGGCGTCGGGGAGTGAGTTGTTTTCCTTGTCGATACACCGCTCCCAACTGACAACAGAGCCCTGTTGCTGCGTTCTCAAGCCGCGAAATTCCAACGCTTAAATCCCAGATGGCGCACCAAGCTGATATTTCGTCGGCTGAAAGAGCTTTGCTCTCAAGGAGTTGCGCCAAGGGAAATTTGTCGGAGACCTCCCCGCTCAAGAGCGACGTAGCTTCTGCTCCATCGGTATAGATGCCGACGCCTTTCTGAACACACGGTCCAGAGGGCATTCTCGCCACAAGCCGAAAAGCCTTTGCTTCCTGCTTGAGCTCTTCATGCGACGCCTCCATACCGAGAAGGAACTCGTAGGGAGCTTCCACTCGTCCTTGAGCAACATGAACGAGCAGGGGTGGAATATTTGCATAAGAGTGCCGGTTCTTAAACGTTCTTTTGAATCGAGATTCAACGCGCTCGATGGATTCTCCTTCACGAAAGAGTCCATCTCCAAGTGATAAAACAAGTGTCACATCAGGCATTACAATAAGCAATTCAAGCGTTGCATCTCCGTAAACCATCGGTTCACTTGTTGGAAATTTCTGAGCTTTGTCATAGCAGAACTCAACGAGAGACACATAGAGGCGAGCATGGAGCTCGGCAAGCAGTTCTACGAGAACATGCTCCTCCGAGAGACTTCCTGCCAATCGGCTAACGAGTTCACTACATATTTCACAAGCAGAACGCGAGAGAAATGCACTCGCTTCATGAGTCTCGATTCCAGAACTCACACCATCTGAGACAGCCGCAACGATGCTGTTGTGGTTTCGTTTGACAGCGAGAGCATCCTGATTTGGGAAGCCTTGGGCGATATGCGAAGGCCCTCTTAACGAAAAGGTCTCTATGCTCACTTGATCAATATCAATAGGGTGAGAATTGAAAAGCTCGGGTTTTTCTCGCTTCCTAAACTGAACGAGCTCCTCCTCTGCATGATGCCGAGCTTCAGTCAGCAGTCGTTCGAGCGAAAGGGTGATCTGCCTCGAACCAAAAGGAATTACGACCTCACTCTGAGGCGACGGGCCCGACGATGGATAAGCTGATTGATCCACTTGAAAAAATACCTTTCCGCTGACAGAAAGGCTGATCCCCCATGTTCATTAAAAGCCTACTGAGGAGTTATGCCATGCTTTGCAGAGATACCTACTAGGGAATATCGCGAGTGATCCTGCGGAGATGCGCGACTTCGAGAGCCAAAGCTGAGCCGACCTGCTCCTCATCGCTAATGACAACATGCGCTCCAGCTGCTTCGAGTCGATTCGCTTCGAGGTGGAATCGAGCCCGGGCAACAATCTGAGCGTTTGGTGAAATCGCTCTGATATGTGAGATGGCTCGTTGAGCCGACTCCGGATGCGGAATAGTTACAACCACAAGTTTCACATTCTCAAGGTGAGCATGCTCCATCACCTCTAGAAGCGCGGCGTCACCGATCATGACTGAATAGCCACTCTTCTGAGCTCTTGCTTTTGCTGCTTGATTCAGATCGATCACAAGAAGCTGTCTCCCAAAATCACAGTGAGCCGCAGCGACGGCCTCTCCCGACGGTCCAAATCCAATCACGACCATCTCCGGGAAGATCCCCTCTTCAACTGAATCACTCGTATCGATAGCACCGAGACCGGTCCACTCGGCTATTCGCATTCCGAGCAGCGGTGCGTAATGGATCAAAAGTGGGGTGGCAAAGAGAGAGAGAATAGCGACTGATACTGTCAGAAGGTGAGCATGTTCCGAAAAGAGTCCTGTTTCAAACGCAGTAATTCCAAGCACAAAGGAAAACTCTCCCACTTGCGATAGGGTGATTCCGGTAGAGAGAGCTGTTGAAAGAGGACGACGGAGCGACCAAAGGATCACAGCGAGGATGACAGTCTTTACCAGCATGACACCGGTAGTGGCGGCAAGGACCTGTCCGAAATGGAGAACCATCCATCTGGGGTCGGCCACCATTCCGGCGGCACCAAAAAAGAGAGTCAGGAGGAGAACCTTGAGAGGGGAGATGTCGGCACGAATTTGGGTTGCAAAAGGTGAGCTCCCGAGAAACATCCCTGCAAGGAAGGCTCCAAGCGCCGGCGAGAGTTTTGCTTCATGAGCGAGCCAGGTTGATCCGAGTCCAAGTGCTATGCCAAAGAGTATAGCGAGTTCTCTATTTCGTTCGATAGCAAAAGGAGCTAGGAGTCTGACCGCAACTATGTTGACGAAAAGATATAATCCAACGGCGAGTCCAACTATCAGCAAAAGAGTGGTCCACAGTTGGGAGAGAACATCACCTCCACCGTTCTGCGAACCAAGTAAGGTCAACACCAGCGCGAGAGGGACGATTGCCAGATCTTGAACAAGAAGAACCCCGACAGACGTGCGACCATGGGCGCTATCAATTTCTCCACGATCATGAAGAACCCTGAGTACGCAAGCTGTGCTGCTCGCCGCGATAACGACACCAAATGCTATGGCTGTATCGACAGAGGTGCCGATAAGGAGGAGCAAGAGAGTGAAAACGAAAACCGTTACTCCAATCTGAAGACTCCCACCAATGAGAACGAGAGCCCCGAGTTTTTTGAGGCGATGCCACGAAAACTCAAGGCCGATGCTAAAAAGGAGAAGGGAGACTCCGAGCTCGGCTATCACTTCTATTTCATGTTGGGATCCGACGAAATAGAGGCTCCCTGGGCCACCAAGAAGCATCCCAGCGAGGAGATAACCGACGATTGGACTCTGACCAATTCGAGTTGCGAGGCCGCCGAGAGCTACGCAACCCAGAAGGAGAAAAACAATATCAAACAAAATTTTCCAAACGTCCATTTGGAGAGTCTCTCCGATCACGAGAACTTCAACCAGGGAACATCAACAAGAATCGACCTTTGTGCTGCCGGGAGGACTTATCGAGTCTCGACCGAGGCTAAAACGGCGAACACCAGACTTGTGATTTGGTAGCGGGAGATTCGGTGAAAGATGTCTCTTGCCCAAGAGGTTATCGGGCGAAACAAAAAACGGGGATTTTAGAGGTGGATAAGATACACTAGACTGACTCGAGACCCCTTCTGTGGTACGAAAAATATTCTTGTTCATTTTCGATCAACGATGTCGGATGACGCTTTGGACATAAATAGCTCACAGAGCTGGAGCTACGCTCGACGGTACGCAAACCTGATGGGTCCCGTCCCATCCTCAGTGAGCGGAGCGGTGCGTGTTCTCTGGGAGGCCCAAGCAATGCTCAATCGAAGCCCTGAGGGGACTGAGATTCCAAGCGCAGCTTTTCGCTCTGTCCGGCGGGTGGAAAGGAGTGCG
>JAGRAO010000087.1 GCA_020434565.1 Bdellovibrionales bacterium | reverse complement strand
CCTGGGGGCTGAAAAATCATGGGTCACAGAACTAGCGAAGTATCAGATCGAGCACAACTCTACTCCGCACGAATTGGGTGAGGGGAGCTTGTTAAGAGATCGCCAATTCGGGCTTCTCCAGTACCGCTTCTTGTGCCAACAAGCGAGGGCACTGGGGCTCTCAGTGCTTCCCACCGGAGGTCTTATAACCGCGGATCGCGAACACCTCTCTCTGAACTATCTCACAGGTGGTGCCAGCGGGCGCTATGCGCGTGCAACAGAACACACCCGCTCCCTCCGTGGTCCAAAGTGGGCCATCGCCATTCCCTCACCTTCTGGAGAGCCCATCTCTTTCGAGGTTGATTCTGTCATGAGCGTTGGACTGACATGCTCAAATCAGATCCATATTCAGTGTGATCCACTGGATTTCTGCGCTGCGTATAACAATCTGATAGCTCTGAGTGGGGCGCTCCTCGCTCCGTGCGTTGGCTCACCACTTGTCTTTGGAAATGTGGCACAAAAAGAGTCTAGAATCTCTCAGTACGAACAGGCGTGGGACCAGAATAGGGTATTCTTCTCTGATGGATTTATCTCTCATCCTGCTGAGCCCTTTCAGGCGAATCTGGATGCATCAAGATTCATCCCGTGCTTTACAGAATTTAATCCGGAAATTGCAAAAACGAGGAAGTCGGATCTTCTCGCGCTCAATATTCAAAACGGCTCAATCCATCGGTGGATCCGTCCCGTGTTTGGAAACTTTGACCGACAGCCTCATCTGAGGCTTGAATACCGGCCGATTCCGATCTCACCATCGATGAGCGATACCCACGCGAACAAAGCCTATGTCATCGGGGTGTGCATGGGTGCACTCTCCCGGTACGGTGATCTTGGGAAGAGCTGCGATTTTGGCTCAGCGAGGGAGAGTTTTTACGATGCCGCTCGCTCTGGCATGGAGTCAAAGGTGTGGACACCTGCTTCGAGCCGCAGGTCTCATTGTGGCGAAGTGAGAGAGGAACTCCTTGAGCTCGCAGACCACGGTCTTGAAGCATGTGGCGTTGATGGGCAGGAACGAAGTGCGATCTTGAGCCCTATTCGCGAACGACTCCTTGGCCAAATCACGGAAGCTGATTGGCAGATTCGCTCTTTTCTTCAGCTCAAAGAGCGGCTGGACGGAGATATCCGAGAAGCTCAGCAACTTCTCGCGAAAGCGCTTATTGTCTGCGGAGAAAGAGATATTTGCGTGTCTCAACGCCCTTCTGTCGAAGAGCTCATCCAAATTTTTGATTCAGAGTTGTGCGATGAGGCGAATCGATAAGTTAGGTTCGATAGCTTTTGAGTTTTTACTGCCATCTCAAGCCCGTTTTGAGCCCTCCATCTTGAATTCCGGCATCCGAATTTCTTTTTGACTGCAAATGAGGAATCCATTAACTTCACTTTTAGATTCTGTTGGGAAGATTGCGCCTCCTTGCTCCAGAATTTGTCAGTTTTCTGGTCTAGCGCGTCAGATGACGGTCAAGTTTTAGAGAGAAATTAGACGCAAACTCTCTGGACCCCTCCGAAGTCATACTTCAGAGGCACAACAAGGTAGAAAGACCCGAAAGGAAATTTCCGCTAAGTGTTGTTAAGGGTTTACAGAGCAGGATCGAGGGTGAAAGTGAGTATTCGGGTTTAGTGAGTATCGGGGTTATCGTTAGGTTTTCATGCTCTCTTCCGAAACTGTCTGGTGTCCTCCTTGTTTCTTGACAATTCGAACGGCTCGAATTGAGTAGCGAGGTTGGTGCCCTCCAGTCCATTCGTTAGAACGCGGTTTTCTATTTTTCTCGAATCCTTCTCTTCTTCCTTGCATCCCATGAGCGCGAAATGCGCGCTCGCTTCAAAGCAGATCTGATTGTTGTAGTGCCCCCTGATGGTCGACTTGTCCACACAGCGTCCCCACGGGTCTGTAGTGTTAAACCTTGTTCGGAGAGGTGAATGGCTCGGGTAGCCCATCGAGAAGATCAAGAGCCTGATAAACCTCGACATGATCTGCTGTCTGCTGACCTGTTTCGTGAGCAGACCGCCCCTTCTAAAACCACTATAAGCCCTCCGAAAGGGAGCGTCTCCCAACACCCGGCGACCCAAGATCTCAGTACCATCACCATCTCTGGAGGAAGCCCATCGAACGCTGGACTTCATGAACAGGAGACCGGCCTCGAACGAGCCGCTCCAGGGGTTTCTTCTTCAGCTGGATCAATTGTTGAGCGGATGCAGATTCGAACGCTCGGAGGAAAACCTACAGTTTTTAAGCACATCACCGTCACCCTTCCAAACATCGTGCTCGACAACCCAGCTTTTCTGACCCGCGAGCAAGAGATTGTTCAAAAGGAACGACAAGCGGCTGGGCTCAGCGCTTTAAAAAAAGAGGACCTCTGGAAGAATCGTACCGAGCGCTCTCTCGGAGTTGAGACCGAGGGTTCTCTTGTTCACTCCAGTATCCATCCCATCGGATCACGAACACCCCAGGAAGCGTATGGGAAACCGGCCTACGTCGGAAGTATCGTTGTTCAACGTTCAAATCGTATTTTTGGTCTTACAGCCGACGAAGAAAACCGTGAGAAGGTCTCCCCTTTCGAGCAGCGACGCCGAGCTCGAGAACTCCTCGAAGATCTCTCCGCAGCAGTCGAAATTCGACGGCACCGGGCCGCAGCTTACGTTATTGAAGATCTGTTTCTTGCATCAGGCAAAGCAGCGACAATGCATGAAGCAAATGATCAGGCCCAGGAATTTATCGCCCAACTCGAAGAACTGCGCGAGATGGACACCCGGGCCCAAGCGCGTCAGCTGGGCCGGCTGAGTCGTCAACTCGCACAGTGCTTTACCTTCGAAACACTTGAAAAATACGATCTTCACTTCACACAAGAACTCGGCGCTCACCAATGGGAAGCACCGTCGCGTATCTTTAGTGAGCGACGTTCTGAGTCATTTAATCAACTCGAAGATGATCTCCGGCGAAATGAAAATATCGCTAACGTGCTTGCTGCCAAGTACGGAGCAACCTCGTATCCAACCGGAATGCTCCCTTCTCGAGACGTTTCCCAGTATCACCTCGAGCACCATGCCCAGGGCCCCCGCTATCGGAGTCTTTTTCGTGGACTTATGCAGATTGCGGACCCTCACGATCGCTATCCCGAAGGGTATCGGAAAACGTGGTCAGTCCAATATTTCGGACCGGATGACTCAGTCGTTGCTCAGATGAAAGTGAGCCCCGGGGAGCGGGTTCTTGAGTACGAAGATCTCGTTCACAAGAAAGTCATTCGGGTCGAAAACATCACCGTGGCTCTCGAGAGCTCAAATACGAGCATGCAGGTGCACGTGGTATCGCCGAACCAGCAGCGGCATCTTGCTACTTTGAGAGGTACAGACCTTATTGCTGGACTTGTGAAGGCACAGGCTGCAAACGCCTCGACAATCTTTGGTATTAGTACCGGAGTTCATGACACCCGGTTTTTCGGTTGGCAGGGAACGCATCCCGCCCACTGTGATGGGGTTCTTCCAGATGAGATTTCAGGTTGGGACGCCGAGCCACTCTCTCAGATTAGCCGAGCTATAGAAAAGTTAAGCGCCGTTCTCCCGATTGTTGAAGGTGTCTCCAAAGCGAGACTCAGACTGAACGTTGACACACAAACCGCCGAGAATATCGACGCAGCGTTTCAATCCGGTAAAACTATTTGGCCTCAGACCCGTGAGACACCCTATCAAACCGGCGACGGAAAACTCGTTCTTGGCTCAGAGGTCCGTGGGAACTCTGCGCAACCAATTCCGGAACTTACGGCGGCGTTCGCGGCAGAGATCGACGGCCTCGCTGCCGCACTCCCGCAGTACCTCGCGAGGCGATACTCAATTGATCTCGGTAGTGTTGTTGAAGTCCTCGAGGCGCTCCTTCCGCACGACGATATTCGGCAAGGACGGAGACATGCCGAGCGCGATGGGGTCGAAGGGCTCGTCAAATGGCCAGTCGAAGGAGGATATCGAACAACCTCGATTCGAGATCTCTGGAATGATGAGCTCTTTGAAGTTGCGGCCCAAGGGATGCGAGAGATCGGATACTCGGAGAAACAGATCCTTCGGGTTATCGGCACAGAGGAGATGCCTGGGCTTCTCAGAGAGATCACGAACTTCCAGCTTCCAGAAAATGTACGGCACTCGATCCGCGAGACAGCCAAGCAAGCCCTGAACGAATATCGCTCCGGGAATACATCCGGAGATTGGTACGACGTCCTCGTTGAAGAACTTGCAAGTGGAGCGAGTGGTGATCGTGATTTTGCGGATGAACAGCTTCGCTTTCACCACAACCGCAAGTTCGCCCTCGAAAGTATCCTCCAAATGGTAGACAAGAAGGGCTGGACCTCAGCAGACATCGAACAATTCGTTGCGCACGGGACTCATGCCTACGGTCCCGAACTTTCCGAGACGGCTCGCGGGCAGGTCCTCGCCCAGTTTGGTATCGACCTTCGAACTGTCGCTTCGGAGCATTACGATCTCGAACACGACCGACTGGTAGAGCGTTCAAGAAACGGGGAAAGAGACCCCGGCAAGCTGCGGGCCGCTCCGTATCGCATACACTCGTGGCTCGAGTCGTATGCTGAGGCGATGAGCATCTTTCTCAAAATGCTCCCTGAGATCCAATAGAGGGATCCTCTGAACAGAGGGGGGGGGCACCAAAAGTAATGCCACGAATGAATTTTATTTTCATTTTCGAGGATTGCTATAGAAAAGCTTTTTAGAG
This sequence comes from Bdellovibrionales bacterium, assembly GCA_020434565.1. Lineage (GTDB taxonomy): Bacteria > Bdellovibrionota_C > UBA2361 > UBA2361 > RFPC01 > JAGRAO01. The sequence continues at coordinate 9,508 of JAGRAO010000087.1, read as the reverse complement.
AATAGAAAACGAGCCTGAAGTTGAGAAAGCGAGAACGACCCCGCTAACAATTTGATAAACCTTAGAGTTTTTGGATGGTTCCGCAGTAAGTCGAGAAAGCCGAGGAAGAACGATCTCCTGATGGAGTAATGTTTTCCCTGTCTTTTCGACCACGACGAGGAGGTTTGCTTGAATAGTACAGTGTACGCCCGTTACTATCATTCCGTTAAAGGATGCCATCTGCAACTATGTCACTTTTTGAGTCTCGACATCACGATAGTGGATTAGAACGGCTGCGATATACCGTTGAGGATGAAGGTACAGCCTCCGGTAGAAATACCAATCCAAAAATAAGAAGAGGTTCTTCACGGCAATCTCCTATTTCTGAATGGCGTGATGCCGATTTCCAGCGACGCCCTTCGATTGATCCAGATCTGCGCCTGCCTCCTTCTTCCGAAATCCACACCCCAGAATCACTCTTTACGGAGTTTGTTGCGCGAGCTGGGACCGTTACCACGCCAAGTCTTATAGAACGGCAAGTATTCACAGTCCTCGCTGAGGGCATTAAAGAAGTCGTTCGAAATTTTAACGAGCGCCACGACACAAGCCGAATATTCTCTAACCCCGAGATCTCCCAAAGAGATCTCCACATCTCGATTCAAGAACCAGTCCTTATCAGAGGTGCGGATGGGAGTCGAAAGCTCTATCTTTCTACTACCGCACTCCTCAAGTCGCCCGACAGTGAGCAGGCCGATCTCTTCACGGCTGTGATCGGAGGAGGGATGTGTTATCCGGTCCGCGGAAAAAGCGAAGTGGTATGGGAGATAGATATTCCCGACGACGTGCGTGAGATTGCTGGGTATGAAACGCTTACTACTGCGAAGGTAGAGAACCTGCCAATGAGGATTCGGGTGCTCTACGATCAAGTAGCTTTTGCGAACGCCACTCGAGACCTGCGAGGCCAACTCGATTCGGGGAAAATCTACCCTTTCCGTCCCCTCGAGGACCAACGGTACCTGGCGAGATTGCTCGTCCAGAAAGTTTGGGAACTGCAAGGGGGGCAACGCCCATTTTCACCGATCACTGCCGAGGCTCTAGCTGCCACCGTCGAGCGAGCCCAATTTGTGAGCGACTATGTTGTTCGAGTTACTTCGAAGGGAAACGATTGCTTCATGTTGTTTCGAAGAAATGACTCCGACTTTACGGTGGACTGCATTCCTCTGCCTACTCTCAATTAGGGACACCAAACTACCGGATACGGGAGTCCGAAGGGTGAAAGCTCTCTCTTATCTTAAGGAGTCTGTCTCGCTGGGGCGACTTCACTGGACCGGATCAGACGTTCCGCTGACAATGGACAGGTTTCAATCACTAAGCGGAGAGACGATAAAGAATCCATCACTCCCTTGGGCTTGATAAAGCGGTAAAAAAATGTGCCCGTCCGTTGGAGAAACTATCTCTCCTCTTCCGTCTCGAGCAAGGACCTCGCCCTTGGCGATCGACTGAAAATTGAGATACCCCGGAGCCATTTTAAATTCATCAGACGGCTCTACCGCGTGGCGATAAATCACTTCAAGGCGCGGAGGAATACCGTTCGAGAGTTTCTCAAGGCGCTTTCTGTGTTCCGGGAGCTCTGGAAATGTCTCATGAGAGATCATTCCAAGCGCTGAAGCGACAAGTACAATCGTCGAGATGAGTCGCTCTGTCGTTTCAGCAGCTTCATGTCGTCCCCCCTCGACGATAATCGATGAATAGCCTTTTTGCTCACTACAATAATGCAGCAAGGTCCCGTCAACTTTTCCAGCGAGCCCAACAACGAAAGGAAGCGGCAACGCCTCCATCAATCGAGCTGTTCGCGCAGAAGGATACGCTATTCCAAAGGGAGAAGAATCTGAAGACGTGGAGTGGAGATCGAGTACACACATCTCCCCTTCTGCTGACTCCTCGATCCACTCTAAACATTCAAGGAGTTCTCGCCTCTCGGCTTCCTCGGACGACTCTTGCTCGCGATCCCGAGGAGCGTTCTGAAGCGACGCCTCGTCCCAAATTCGGTTGAGATCAACATCGATGTACCGCTTTACGACACCAAATGCACGGAGGTTTCCCAGAACAAAGACAACTCGTCCATGGAAGGCGCCGTCGATTGCTGCCAATGAGATATACGCTCGTCGAGAAGCTCTCACTCCGGCGACTTCGTTGCCGTGCATGGCGTTCACCACCACTAAAGTTGGGTACCCTCCGGCGTCATCACCGACAACTTCGATAATCCTATCTCTATACTTCTCTGGAATTTTTCCAATTTGGTTCATCGTAAACTGCGCACTCCGACTTCATCCTTACCGGCACACCGAGGGAATGCGCTCCCGATTCGAACGCCGCCCACTCTGGCCGTAAGACATCGGGAACTTTACCTAAAGTTTAACTCTAAGGCAAAACCTCACCCTTTTCTCCTGTGCGCGAGAGATACGAATTTTTCTTACTTCGAAGGTCACCTAGAAACAGACCCCGGCATAACCTGAGTAATGAACGTAGTCGAAGGGTTCACAATTCACCCCAACTAAAACGGTGAACGGGAGAACTCTCCAAGCATCTTTCTCAGCTGAAGATTCGCCCCTCTCCATCTGTCACTTCGGTGGCTTCGGGATTGGTGTCTGATTCTCTGAAAAAGAAAATCCCCGAGAAGACTTGTGTCTCAATCGGGGCGGGAAAAGATATCGAGTAGATTTTCTTCCTCAAGAAAGACTCTTGTTAGAAGAGACCTCACCACAGGCCAAGGAGAAGGGTTTCCTTTCTCCTTGGCCCCTTTTTATTTCATCCTTCCGAAAGCAGCCCTCTCAGCCTCTCTCGAACTTCGCAGAATGCTTGGTACACTCGAAATTGAGCCTTTGCACGCTCGAGATTATGGTCCGGATAGGCAATTCCAAAATACTTATCGCCGTAAAGATGGTCTGAAAGAAAGCGAGCACTGAGGGTCAACGCGATTGCACCCGGAGCTTCAACCATAAAGCTCCTCTCTGAGTCACTGAGAATTCCACCAGTTTCCTGAAGAAGTCCAGCCGTTAGCGCTTCCAAGTAGTCTTCGTTTACCTGGATTGACGCGAGATTCTTCTCATCTTCTGGAGAGATCACAGCTCCGCTTCGCAAGAGATCACCAAAATCATACGCCACCGAACTCTGCATGACCGTATCGAGATCGACGAGACACATTCCCTTTCGAGTACGCTCGTCAAAAAGCATATTTTCAAGCTTTGGATCGTTGTGGCAGTTCCAAACTGGAAGGCTCCCTTCTTCAATAGCTTTGCCGAGCCGCCGGGCAGTTTCCGAATGATCAAGAATCCGCTTCTCGAGTCCGTTACAACGAGAGAGCCGCCCAGAAGAGTTTGCCTCGACTGCCTCTTCAAGCACCGAAAAGCGCCGGTGCAATGCGACAAAATGCGGGATCGTATCTTCCAATTGCTTATTGAGCGAATGCATCCGTCGAAGGAATTTTCCCAGCAAAAGACCAGCCTCCTTCGCTAAAGGAGCATTTTGGCAACGGCGAAAAACAGATCCACCTTCTACATACGAGAATGTCCGCCAAGCCTTTCCTTCATCCGATTCAAACCACAAGCGGCCAGAGCGCGTAGGCACAACCCGGTAGCTTATCTCTCGAGTCCCCTCCTGCTCGATGCACCTTTTAAGATGTTGCAGGGTAACATCAGTGTTTCTCATCAAGATTTCGAGATCAGGAAAAACGCCCGTGTTGATCTCCTGGTGCACAAAGCGGACGAGTTCTTCTTGCACCTTCCATACCCCAAGAAAGGTTCTGTGCAGATGGCCAGATCCCACTTCGGAAACCGAAAGGAGTTGCCCATCAATTGCAAACTCAGGCAGGTGCGTGCCGAGACTTGGGAGTGAGTTCTCGTTCTTCATGGTTCGTGGGGTATCAAAACCGTATCATTTGACACTGAAAAAGTAATGCGTTTCTAACACTATACGATTTGACTACTAGCCTGGGAGGGGTTTTGAAGGCTATCGTCCCGTGTGGGTCGGTTTTCTGAAAGGAAGGAGTGTTATGTCACATTTTGTGGTCTTGAAAACTCTTGTTGAACAACAGTCCGCTGACCGAGTTTGCCAGGCGCTCGAGGATAGCGAAATTTCGGTCATGCTCGAACATGTCACGCTCCCCATAGAAGACGATGTTGTTTCGGGGTACAGAGTGTACGTGCCAGAGCACATGGCCCAGGCTGCCCAACGAGTTGTCTCCGTATGCGAGACCATGATGCGAGCGGCAAACCCGTCCGCTGAACATCTGGCCTCGCAACTTCCACCGCGCCAAGCCGCATAGGAACCCTTAAGCGACAAACCGCTAATGGATGGAACCGCTTGCTTTTACGAAGCGAGTGACGCGTCCAATCCAAATTTTCGGATCAGCTCCTCTGTTTGCTTGCGCATCTCACCTACTGAAGGGATGACATATACTACCTGTTGCATCTGAGTCGGGTCATAGTCGCGCTGCGTGACATCAAAGATATCAAACGGGAGACGCGTCACTTCATCTGAATAGCAGAACTCCATCTCTCCTATCGACGAGAGAAGCCCAGCTCCAAACACCTTAATCTCTCCTTGTTCCTCAATGAGTCCGAACTCAATACCAAACCAGTACAGACGGTTAAACGCAACGAGTTGCTCGTCACTCGCAAGCTGAGAAGCTCTCCCAACGAGCCGCACATAATCGACGTATTCTTGATTCACAAGGAAAGGAACGTGCCCCAAAACATCGTGCACCATATCGGGTTCAGGCGTGTACCCAGGCTTTGAGTGGTGGCGAAGATACTGCGTACAAAGCATCTTTCCACGCGCGAGATAACCGAAAAAGTCTCGGAAGTTAATGAGTCCTTCCGCCGGAGCGATCCCGAAACCGGTGAGTTCCTTGATTTCAGCGCTCAAATCAGCGAGCTGCGGAGTATCCTCAGTTGGAATCTGCAAGATTTTCCGACCTTCGAGGTACATTTTACACGCCTTCGCCTCGTGAATCGGCTTGAGTTTTGCGCAAACTTCACGCCATACAAACCGATCATTATCAGTGTATTCAACTCTTGGAACCCCTTTGTCGGCGAGCCGATACTCCCTTGCTAAGGCAAAGAAGTGCTCTCTGCGTTTAAGGTACTCAACGTCTCCAAGGCCAGGATGTTTCGGATCAAGGATTAAAGAGGTTGCATCCTCTACGAATTGACTTTCAAAGGCTTCATTTTCATTTGACATATATACGGTCCAAAAATAAGGCAGCTTCAGAAGCTAGCAGGAAAAAAAGATTAGGAATGCGGAAAGAGAAGAATTGTTACCCACCGAAGCGGGCGTAGAGGAGGTAAGAATAGGCTGAAACTGTAATGAAACTCATTTTCTATTAGCTACCAGTGAATTCGTTCCGAGTCAATAAGCGCGTTCAAAGGATCTTAGGCGACAAGAAAAGATGGGGCAGCCGAACAGCCATAACCGTAAGACGGTCAAAGACCGAAACAAAAAGCGGCTGATGTTCGAACTGTCCCATCTTTGTTCGCTCGAGGAGACCTCAGCGAATCGACTCTCTCGCCTTTCAGCGGGGTTCGCGCTTAGCTCGCAGCGGGTGCCAGAGCTTGGACCACCTCGCGAGCAGCCTCAGTGACTGCCGCCAGGTCAGTGAAGACCCTTGACGATCCATCCACCTCCTGAGTCGTACACCTGGCAACGAAGCCAGAGTGTCCGAAGATGGCAGGCATCCCGAGCACCGCCTGGGCCGCGAGCTGGAGTTCTGACTCCACACGCTCAGGAGACCCTTCGCGAGAGACTCGCTCGCAAAGCGAGTTCACGATCTTCTGAACCCCTTCGCCGTCTTCGCCGTACAGCACCTGGGCGGTACCGGCCTGCGCCTTCTTGAGAGCGTCCAGAAATCGAGTTCGAACTTCTTGCACAAAAAACCTCACTATCTCCCATGGAATTGAGCGGCGAGACAACCATCTCACACTCGGAGTACTCAATTGGGGGCTCTTGTCCTATACCTCGAACAACAGCCCCCAACTGGCCTCTTCTCTGTAATGCTGGAAGAAAGAACGGAAACCGTAAAAGGAGTTTTGAATCTCCTCTGTGCTACTCGTGTAGCCCCTTGTACTCATCTCTCATCACGAAAAAGGACTACAAGAGGGGGCGGCACTATCGAGCATCCCAGCTCGGTAATCAAGTTGGCGCAAAAACCTTGCGAAAGGAGAAGTCACAGGGACTTCCGGCACAACGACCTTTCCATTGAGAGAGACCTTTAGAAAATCCTCAATTTAAGGAATTTCAGTATTTTAGGAGAGCATTTTCTCAGGAGACGAAAGATGCCCCACTCCTTCACTTTTCCTTCATAACACCCCAGGGTGTCAGGCCGAACGGGATCTGGGTGGGAAGTGGTTCGGTTACGTGTTGCGGGAAAGCTCTCGGCTTTCTCTCTTTTCATTTTCTTTCTGGTGAATGCGCCGCAAGTTTTGCTTGCGGATAATCTGTACACCGAATTCGAACTCGGAATCACCCGAAAGGTAGCGTGTTTTCAAGAGAGCGATTCACTCTCAGGCCGCCTCATTCTCGAGAGTCCAAACCGGGTCACTGACCTCTCCCGTCGCAAAGTCAGACGACTCGTTCGTCGCTTTCGAACAAAGTTGAGAGAACTCCGCTCCCAGTTCCTCCTTCGAACCTCGCCTACCACACCAAAAATCAGGTATCGATACCGCGCATCGCGGACTCTCATGAGATCCTTTGTGGAGAGATCCCTCACCTGCCAACGGACAGCTACCGCGCTCAATTGCCTGAACGCCCTCGAGAGAGATTCTGTGGTTTCTGGAGTTGCTGGCGAAACGCTCCGTATACCGCTTCCGCTCGATGCGAGATGTGCCTCGGTACTGGATGCGACACTCAACGAAGAGCCCATCTTCGGTGCTGTAGTCCTCGAGCAAGGAGCACTCTTCTACCAAAGTTACAGCACCGACGTCACAACCGATTCCTTCTCCGTTCGCTATCTCTCGAGAGCACTTATTCCGACCACTCTCTCACGTGAAGTCACCTACTTTCTCAATCTGCAGTCAGGAGATCGCGAAGAGTCAGTTGACGATGAGAGCAAAGAGACCACCAACGAACCCGAAAGTACGCCGACACAAACTCCTGAGAGCTCACCAACTCCCCTTCCCACTCCAAGCGAAACTCCGAGTCCAACTCCTTCGCCGACGCCGTTTCCCACGCCAACTCCTCCTCCAACGCTTTGCGCAAACCCGGATGATTTCGTTCAGCTCCCGAGCCTTAACGAGTCCCCGTACGCTTCCCAACACGGCCTTACTCGGTGTGGAGATCTCAATATCTTGCCCGCAAACTATCAAGCAGGCTCAAGCATCATGGTCGGAGTTGGCTTGAGCTTTCGAGGAGCGATCACAGCCGAAAACCCCTATGGATGGAACGTCGACTTCAAACAGCGAGGGCTGCTTACCGAAGGGTTCTGGGCACTCAACTTTCTCATGGAACGGCTTGAGACCATGAACATGAAAGAGGTTTGGTTCTGGGGATGGGCGGGCCAACACGTGGCAGACTCAGAGATCGAACTCGCCTCGATGCCGTGGTATCTAAACGATCTTCATACTCCCGCCATGAAAGCGACGTGGCCAGCTTTTCGTGACTACTGGAAAGGGCGCGGCTTTTCGTTTGGTCTGTATCTCGGCTCAGTGAACCACCCAAACTTTGGAACGAGTACCAATCCGAACCACCGCTACCTTAAACGCTCTGATTATCCATTTATCGTTGATACCGTGCAGCGAATTGCAGACGACGGATTCTCAGGTGTTGGTCTGGATGCCTTTGTACTCATCATGTCGCTCCTAGATTGCCCGGACTACAATATTCCAAACTGCGGAGCTACATGGACTCCCGGACCAAACGGCCCACGTGATCCCGGTCTCGCTCTCGACCTTCTCACAACGTTAAAAGAGAATCCCAACCTCTCTCATCTTAAATTTCTTACTGAAAGCAGAGTCCCGTACGGATACCACCTCCAAGCGGCCTCTAATCTTTCCGTCATCGCACCACCGTCACTGCAGGGCCAATCCGTGTGGCCAACAGCAGATGAAGTGCTCCCCACTCCACTTGAACACCTCATCAACCCCGGAAGTGAGATTATTCAACTCATCGGACTAAGCGGTTGGCACTCCGTAGACGAAGTAGCTCACGCTCTTAACGTTGTTTTTAGCCTCGGTCACCGACCGATGCTTGATTATCTCGCACTTCGAGAGACCGGGATTATCATTCCACCGTGATACGCGCGTTCCCGAAAGGGCGACCACGCCTATGTTTTCCGAGCAAAAAGTGACGGAACGATAGCAGCAACCCGCAAGAAACTCGCGAGCTTACCGAACCGCGCAGTTCGCCGATTGAGCGGCAGAGGCTCTTTCATCGTCGGCAGGTCTCTTCGTTTCGACGCAAAATTCAGTGGGCTGAGAGAGTCGAGCGGGCTCTGAGAATGGACTCCGGGTTTCCCCATCACGTGCGTATAGATCATTGTCGTCTTGAGATTTCGATGCCCCAAGAGTTCCTGGATTGTTCGAATGTCTTTATTTGCTTCTAAGAGGTGCGTTGCAAACGAATGGCGAAAAGTGTGGCATGTAACTTTTTTTACTATCTGAGCTTTTTCGACAGCCCGTTGAACGTGCTTTATCAAATATGAAGAATGCACGTGATGTCTGCAAAGGAGCCCACTGCGTGGATCTGTGGAGCGCTTATACGAAGCGAACACAAATTGCCAGCCGATAGAAAACGCGGCTTTGGGATACTTTCGAGCCAACGCCTCTGGCATATTCACCCGACCTTCTTTTTCGGAGAGATCCCTTTCATGCAGTTCGACTCGCTTGGATACAGTGTCCAAAAGAACCTTTAAGATGCTCCTTGGGAGAGGAACTATTCGATCTCTGTAACCCTTAGATTTCTGAATGACGATCTGCCCTCTATCAAAGTCGAGGTCTTTGATCCGCAATTGCAAACACTCACTCAGACGAAGACCACAACCGTAGAGCAAGGAACACATGAGAAGCGGTTGACCTTCCAACTCATCGAGTATTCGAGCCACCTCTTCTCGTGAGAGAACGACCGGAACATTCCTCGGTACCTTTGATCGTTCAAAGGTACTCACATCGCCGATATCGACTCTGAGAACTTCACGATAGAGAAACACGAGTGCGTTGAGCGCCTGATTCTGAGTCGAAGCAGTTACTCGCCTACTGTTAGCGAGATAGCTCAGAAATTCGACGATCTCCTTCTCCGTCATCTGCACCGGATGGCGCATCCTGTGGAACCGGATAAATCGTGTGATCCAGTGTAGATAGGAGCGCTCGGTTGCCAAGCTGTACTGACGCCGCCTTAGGACTTCCTGAACTGCCGGAAGGAACCGAGTTCTAGTTTGCATTTATATCGAACTATTATAGAACCCAAGCAGAGTCAAGATTTTTAGCCTCGTCTATTGTTCTGCCCGCCGTCTATTCATTTGCAATAACAAGACGGACTA
>JAGRAO010000086.1 GCA_020434565.1 Bdellovibrionales bacterium | reverse complement strand
CCATTTCTATCTCGTACACTCCAGGCTTGTTAATGTGCCCGGAAGCGCTCACGAGTTTTGTTCCAGTTGAGTTCTGTACGCCAAGCTTTGCAAACGCTTCACCACCGTTTTGCACGATAAAAGGGATATTGCAGAGGGTCTCAACGTTATTGATTACGGTCGGGCACTCATACAGTCCAGAGACGGCAGGGAACGGTGGTTTCAATCTCGGTTGCCCCTTCTTCCCTTCGAGCGATTCAAGAAGTGCCGTTTCCTCACCACAGATGTACGCTCCAGCGCCTCGGTGAATCATCATATTGTGGGTGAAGTTGCTGCCAAAAATATTTTTTCCAAGATAACCCTTCGCGTAGGCTTCTTCGATGGCCTGTTTTGTTCGGGTGTACGGAAAAGCGTATTCACCACGGACATAAATACACGACCATTCGGATTGGAGCGCCCACGCTGCGCAGAGCATTCCTTCAATAATTAAATGCGGATCGTGCTCGAGCAGGACTCGATCCTTAAACGTTCCGGGCTCACTCTCATCTGCGTTGTTAATGAGATATACCGGTTTTCCAGTATTGCGTGGAACGAAACTCCACTTCATTCCGGTAGGGAATCCAGCTCCCCCTCTTCCTTTCAATCCCGATGCCTTTACTTCATCAATAATTTTCAGCGGATCCATGCCGAGGGCTTTTCGGATTGCCTGGTATCCGTTTCTCGACTCGTACCCCGCAACCGTGTGCTGGTCGGGGTGTCGAACATTTTTCAGAAGGATTTGCTTTGATTCGTCCATAACTCTCTTAACGCTTTATAAGAGCCTCACTTTCGTAAAGGACCTTTCTCTAGAGCGGCTTATCTCCTAACACCTTTGAATACCCCTCCCCGGTGAGGCCACTTCCAATCGCATCGCGCTTTGTTGACAAACTCAAGTCCGGCTTCTCACGCTCTATACGGTCGAGGAGTTGTTTGAGCTTTTCGGGGGTGAGATTTTCAAAATAGGTGTCGTTTATTTCACACATCGGAGCAGTTCCACATGAACCGAGACACTCAACGTACTCATAACTAAAGATGCCGTCTGCCGTAATCTCACCAGGCTCGACATGGAGCCTTTCATGGAGATACGACATGAGGTCCTTTGCGCCACACAAGCCACAAGAAAGTGTGCGGCAGACTTGGACATGATACTTACCGAGCTTTTTGCGCCGGTACATGGTGTAAAACGTGACGAGCTCCATAACGTGCACCGGGGAGATCCCCGTCTGCTCCGACACCCAGTGAACACCCTCATTCGTGATCTCTTCGTGCTCTTCCTGAACAAGATAGAGCGCAGCCATCACCGTTGATTTTGGATCGGGGTATCGTTCCTTCAACTTCTGGAGTCTCTCACTTGCTTCAGCTGACATCGAAAAAGACATGACTCTCTAACCTCCGACTACCGATCGCACTCACCGCCGATCATGTTCACCATTCCAAATGTTGGAACAACATCAGCTATCATATGTCCGAGGAGCATTCGTCGAACGGCACCCATATGAATAAAAGACGGTGCTCGAACGTGGAGCTTGTATGGCCTCCCCGTGCCGTCAGATACGGTGTAAAATCCAAGCTCTCCATTCCCTCCTTCAACAGCACAATACACGTCGCCCTTGGGAGGCTGAACACCAAATATCACCATCTCAAAGTGGTTAATCATCCCATCGATAGAGGTATAGACCTCATCTTTGGGAGCAAGAACAATTCGGGGATCGTCAACGACGATCGGGCCGTCGGGGAGATTGGCAATCGCTTGTTCACAGATACGCATCGACTGGTGCAGCTCCTGAAAGCGCACGATAAAACGATCGTAGTTATCCCCTTTCTCACCAAGCGGAACTTCAAACGAAAAATCTTCGTAACACGAGTAAGGAAAGTCGCGGCGCACATCATAGTTTACCCCAGAGGCGCGCCCGAGAGGACCGGTCAGCCCGTAGCTCATCGCCTCTTCCTTCGAAAGAACCCCGACATTGCACATTCGATCAACAAAGATTCGATTTCGAGTAAGGAGACGGTCGCAGCTTTCGAGCTGCTCTCGAGTTCCGTCGAACGCCTTTTTCATGCGTCCGGCAAATCCCTCAGGCAGATCGTCTTTCACTCCGCCAACTCGACCATAAGAGATCGTCAATCGGGCACCGGTGACCTCTTCGATGAGTTCCCAGAGATATTCCCGTGCCTGCATCATGTAGAGCATCACCGTAAAGGCACCGAGCTCCATCGCTGAAGCTCCGAGACAGGTGAGATGATCAGACATCCGAGAGATTTCGGACATGATCACTCGAATGTACTCAGCTCGTTTCGGAGCCTGGATTTCAAGAAGTTTTTCAACTGTAAGGCACCACCCGTGGTTATTGATGAGTGGAGAAACATAGTTCAGGCGATCGGCGTACGGCATGACCTGGTTGTAGTCGACCGTCTCACACATCTTTTCAAAGCCGCGATGGAGGTAGCCCACTTCCACGTCAGCGTCGACGATCTCTTCACCAGAAAGTTCAACAACAAGCCGCACGGTCCCGTGAGTTGCCGGATGAGCCGGTCCCATGTTCAGGATCATTGTTTCGCTGTGGAGATCGTCCCCTTCCTCCCTCGGAAGCATCGTAGTGGTCACCCCACCAACTCCGTAGTCAACGTTGAGGAGATTTCGAGGTGGGACTCCCAGAGGTTCTTCGATACTCTCTTTAGCTGTGCTGTGCGCCATTTCTCCCTTTACCGATTTGAACAAGTGTAGGTCGAATCATATGCCGAGCAGTGTTCTCGACTTCTGGGTACCGAAGTTTCACGCGCGGTTGCTTTCCCTGGACTGGGTAATCTTTTCGGAGTGGATATCCTTCGAACTCCTCATACATGAGAATACGCCTGTGGTCAGGGTTGCCGTTAAACCGGATTCCGTACATGTCATGGCACTCACGCTCAAGAAAATTGGCAGATTCCCACAACGACACAACGCTCTCGACGACCGGCTCGGTTTCTGAGGCAGCAATTTTGATTCGCAGACGGTGGAGGTGGGTCAAACTCAACAGGTGGTACACAACCTCAAAACGGTCCTCTCGCTCATCGAGCCAATCCACCGCGGTAACACTCATAAGCATTTCAAAGCGGAGTTCCGAATCGAGCTTTAACAATCCGAAAAAATCGAGCATCCCCTCTCTTCGAATGTGCACTTCTGCATCGCCGAGCGTGATTCGAGAGGAAATAATGTGAGAGGCGAGTTTACTCTTAAGCAATTCTAGAAGTGCTGCGCTCTTCTGTTCCCGTTCGTGCTGTAAAACAGCCATTCACCCTTCTCCTGACAACAACGGCCAAATCGATTCTCCCCGATTGGCCTTCTTCCCTCGAAGACTCGAGCAAAGAGTCCTCCACTTCATCTGAACACTGTCGAACAAGCGAACAAGTGCTTACCGATGAGACCGCGAAATCGAAACCGGCATCCCTGCGTGACCTCTGAACTTTTGAAACCTCACCTGAAAAGCCTTCCGAGAGGAGAGCGAATTCTCTCTAGAAAAATAGCCAAAAGCGACAAGCTTTTGAGAAACCAACCCGGACAATCCCTCACACCAGAAAAACTGAAAACCAGAGCACCAATTTTCTACCGGAGCGCTCACAAAGGAAGATATTTGAGACGGTATAATAGGTTGAAACCACGAGGCAACCGGACAAGAAGGGCTCGGTACCGCATGCACGTCTTCGCCTTGCCGAGTCGGGGCCCCTGGTAAAGCATGTTCATATCCAAAGGCAACTGAAATAATTTCGACGCCGAGACTCCCCTCAATTTGAAATACTGTTTGCTTATCCCACCGTTGCCACGGGGGCTATTCGCACGGAGAGCGTAAGAAATTGACCAGACTTTGCCCTAAGAGCTTGCTGATCAAAATGAAATGAAGATAAATTGGCGAATTTGTTGGCAACGACAAATTTAAAAAAGTGTTTCGAAAGATTATGGGTGAGCCCGCATCAACAGTGCAACTCTCGAGTGAAGAGGCCTCGCTTCTCGAGGAAGAACTCTCGATCTTTGAGGGAGTCATTAAATCCCTTACTGAACAGAGAGAGCGGATCGAAGGGAGATTGAGGACCGAGTCCAATCGGGCTCGCGAACTTACCTCGCAGCTCGTAGCGGCTACTCGAGAAGAAGACAAGGCGATGCTCGCTTCGGACGAGGCTGTGTCCCACGCTCTCCGTGATCAGCACACCCAATCAACAACGACTCTCGAAAAACTCGTGGAGCAGCCGTACTTTGCTCGCTTTGTTGTCGAAGAAGAGGATCAGCATGGCGATCCCATGGAGCTTGAATACAAACTCGGATTCGCTGCAAATCCAGATTGTCGAATTGTTGATTGGCGAAAGGCTCCCATCTCAAAGATCTACTACGAATACAAAGAGGGCGAAGAGTACTCCGAAGAAATTCAGGGCAGAGAACGAGAGGGAACTGTTGTTCTCAGAAATAGCATTTCTGCCACTCAGGGCTCTCTTCGATCGGTCACATGTCGCTATGGGACTTTTCATCTCGAAGGCGGAGAGTGGAGAAAAGAGGGAGCAGGACCGATCGGCGATCCTCGACAACATCTCTTGAAGAACATTCTTCCACTCATTACGAAGGAGCAGTTTCAGCTTATTACCGAGCCATCTGAATCAGCGCTTCTCATTCAAGGAATTGCTGGCTCTGGGAAGACAACTGTAGCGCTCCATAGGCTCGCTTGGCTTTTGCATGAAGACAACAGTGACATACAAGCACATGAGGTCCTCGTTCTCGTACTGAACCCGATTTTGAAGGCATATATCTCGCAGACTCTCCCATCGATGGGAATCGAGGGAGTACGGATTGCAACCTATCGTGAATGGGCAACTGAGATCCTCCGGCGCACCGCGCCAGAGTTTTTCGAAACTGAGGCTCAGCTAAAGTTTCCCGAAACTCCAAGCCCTATCGGTATTTCACGGCTCAAACGATCGCTCGCGTACCTGTCACTCCTCGAAGACGCAGCCGCTGTTTCCACGGAGCAGTCCCTTCGCGCGATTGACATTGCCGTGCTTCAAGAGGCAGAGCAACTTATCGCTCGCGATGAGACAAAGCTCCTTTCGCGAGACCTGATTGATCAAGCCTTCACGAGAGCGCGCACTCTCGAGAGCGAAGGGTCAATTGATCCACTGGAGGTTCCAGCGTTTCTCCGCTTGTCTCAGATAAAGCGCTCACACCTCCTCGAACTACCCTCCGAAGGGAGATACTTTCGACACGTGGTTGTCGACGAAGTCCAAGATCTGTCCGCGATTCATCTTGGGACTTTGGTTGGTACAGTAAAGACTGCGAGTGACTTGACGATGGTTGGAGATATCGCTCAACAGATCGGAGCGGATGCTGACTTTCCGGGCTGGGAACGACTGCAACAATTTTGGAAATTCCGACAAGAATACACACGGTATATCCCGCTCACCGTAAGTCACCGTTCAACGTATCCGATCATGCAATTCGCTGATCACGTTCAGGGAAGAAACTCGGTCTCGCAAGGAAGAAAGGGGAGACGCCCAATCTGGTTCGTTTGTCGGGACGAGCAACAAGGGGTTGCCGCAGTCGTTCGGTGGCTCACCACCGCAGTTGAACGCTTTCCAAGTTCAATGACTGCCGTCATATGCGCCTCAAAACAGGAAGCCCAATACGTCTTAAGCCTGCTGAAGCCAACCTTTGGCGTTGCCGCTCGACTAGGTGATGCTTCTTCCTTCAGCTTCGAAGAAGGAATTATTGTGACAGACGTGCGGCAAGTGAAGGGGCTTGAGTTTATGAATGTGCTCCTCTGGAACCCGTCGCGTCGCACCTATCCAAAGAATCAACTCGGTCGAAACCTCCTGTATGTCGCGGCAACTCGAGCGCAGGAAAATCTCTGTATTACCAGCTGGGAACCCGCTTGTGGGTACCTGCCCCACTGGACCTCAAAACTTGTTCGGGGCATAGATCTCGCCTCTGAACCCGAAGAAGAAGAGGAGGAACAGAATCCTTTTCAAGCGATAGACGATCGATCGTGAGAACTCAGTAAGAGTTTTTCCTATTTCTTACCCATTGTTTCTAAAGAACTTTCAGCGACTTACCTACTTTTGGCGAAAGGCCCGCTTTCCTCAAACTCTCGGCTCGCAACCCGGCCGAGAAAAGTCATTTTGGCCCGATTTCCCGCAATAACTCCTAGAGATTAAGTTTTCACGAACTCGGGGATAGAACTGCCAATGTCGGGCAAGTCTGCGTTGAGAGAACCTCCTGTCTTGGAGAGCGTCGAGGTCCATGAGCCCTCTCACGAAGACGGCTTCAGCACGGAGCTCGACGTCTCACTTGATTCAATTCCAGATACCTGGAGAAAGCGGGTAGACGAATCACCGGTACGAAGGGAGCTCTTTCGGTTGGCGAATGAGCGCGAACTCGATCTCGACTCACCGCATGTCGATAAAATGCTTCGACTCGTCAAAGCAGTAGAGGGCGCATACGACTTTCTTCGTCAACTCGACACTGAGCCGCAGTCCTTCAATTTCGAGCTTCGCCCCCTTCAACGCGAGGCGTTCAACGCCGTCGTTAATTTCCTCGAACAAGCCCAAGAACTCGTTTTCGAAAAGGGCTTCACTGCGAAAGAAGCCTTTGAGGAGGCTCGTGGCTGGATAAAGCTACCAACGGGTTGCGGGAAGACGGCCCTGTTTGTTTGTCTCGCTCGAGCCCTTAGTTTAAGGACTCTCGTGGTCGTTCCGAAAGAGACCCTCGTCAAACAAACTGACGGGAAAGAGACTCCTGAGGCAAAGGGATTTGCGCGCTTTGCGCCCGATCTCAAAATCGGCCAGTACTACGGAAAACGCAAGGATATATCTGCCGATCAGCATGCAGCGATCACGACCTATGATAGTCTTGAAAATCTCGCTCAACTGGCTCAAAAAATGGGCCTCGAATATGACCTCGTCATTTGCGACGAAGCCCACGCTTGCCTCACTGGAAATCGACAGCGAGCTCTCGCAATGGTCCCTGGGCGAGCAGTGATCATCGGGGTTACCGCAACGCCGGACTACGACGAAAATAAAACTGTCCGACGAGCGTTTGGGAAAAAGATCCTTGAGATCCCACTGTATGAGGCGATTATTCAGGGCTTTAACGCGCGACCCGTCGTGGAGGTGCATCGGGCAAGTGCTGTGGGCCTCGCTTCCAGTGATCTGAACAAGAGAGGCGAAATCTCTGATGATGCGGTTTCAAAAATCGACACTCACGCCATTCACGAGAAAGTCCTTGAAATTCTCAATCGCAAGGAAAACGTAGTCGTCAACTACGGAGTTCACAAGCGCGTCAAATGTTCCTATGCATTTTGCCTCAGCGTCGCCGATGCTAAGGAACTCGCTGAACACCTCAGAGCAAACGGCATTCGAGCCGCCGCAGTTTGGGGCGACATGCCCGATAAAGCGCGCGACCGCATTCTCAAGTGGCACGAAGAGGGGAAAATCGACGTTGTATGTTCGAAAGACCTGATCCGCGAAGGCCAAGACAATCCGCGTGCAAGAATGGCGTTTATGGTTCAAACAACCGGGTCATACGTGGCAGCTGAGCAACGGCTCGGGCGTATTACTCGGACATACGAGGGGATCTCGCCGGACAAACTTGGGACTCGAGAGCACCTCGCTGCTCTCTTTGAAGCAAAGCCCTTTGCCGAAGTGCATGAATTTCTCTTTGACGGAATTCGCCCCGGCGTTACGGTTCCGCGCCTCCTCGAGCGACAACGCCGAGAGGTTATTCGAAGACAGATTGATCGAGGGGATCCAGAAGAGCGAAACGAACAACGTGCTCCAGAAGAGGAGCAGGCCTTTCACTTTGTTGAGAGCGAAATTATTTCTCTCGATGAACTCCTCGGACCATCTCCAGGAGCTGAACGGGTTCGCGTCACTAAAGACGACGTTCGAACCTACCTTCGGAAAAATATCTACAAAGGAGACGACTCCTTTTTCAATTCTCAACAGACCCTTTTCGCAGGGAGTTCAACGACTCTTCCTCTCACCGGAAGAGAGATTGCAAAACTTGTTTCAGATCAACGCTCGATCTCTCTTCCCGAAGATCTTGAATCCCAAGATACTCAACGAGCGGCGATTGAAGCGCTCACCGAATGGGCGTTTGATTCTGCCCTAGAACGGAAGGCCTACCTGTCGATTCGAGACGAGATCTCCATTCTGGGAAATCCGTCGAAGGTCTCTTCTCTTCCTGGCACAGTGAGAGAAACCCTCGCAAGATACGATATCAATCCAAATATGTATCAATTCCAGACTATGCGCTTTGACTTTGGTCGAGCTCAAGTAAGTGGAAGAACACTCCTTGGATACTTCGGAGTTGTAGATGCGGTCGAGTTTGACGAATACCTCGCTGAATATGGCGTAGCACCGGACGACTCCCCAAACGAGGATCCGCCTTCACTTGATCCACTGGCGGTACGGATGGCAGAGCGGTGCCGGTCCCTCTCTGTACGAAACTTTCTCTTTGCGCTCGGTGAATTCAAAACGCGGGAGCAGGTGTTGAATGGTGCTACTCGACTCGGTCCGACGGGAGTCGTGATAGAAAACCGGGAGTTTCTCGCAGGGATTCTTTCAAACGAAGATATCCTTCGATCCCCTCACGGCAGTCGCCTCAAGCGCATAAGCTTTACCTCCTCTCCCCAACTTGGCACACGTTTGATCCGAGTGCTGGCTGGATATGGACTGAAGAACGAAGATCCGGAAGAACACCACGTTTTTGAAATTGCCGAACAGTGGGCTCAACGTACAGTCGTCGCTGAAATGGCAAGCGACGGAACACTTGCTGACGGACTTCGACAGGCTCTTCCGGGGCAGCATCCGATCTCTCGTCGAGAATTCCTTGCTCTTGAGAATATCCCGCTTCGGGGAGTCTCTATTCCTGCTCGCGTGCTGCTCTCATTTATCGACGGCGGGAATGGCGGCAAGGAAATTCAACTACTCGTTGAGAGTGCTTCGCCTGAGGAGTCAACTTCTTCGGTTCGAGATTCCGTTCTTCAGGGGGCGATAGCTTCGATGAGATCTGAGCGCGACTATTATTCCTTGCGAGCCCAAACAGCCCGAGAGCTTTTGAAGTGTGAAATTCCTGTCACCGAGGAGGAGACTCTCCCCCTCGCAGATTTTCTGACAGTGCTTGGATACGCAAAAGATGAGGCGGGGCTCAAGAGATTTCTCGAAGATGAACTCGGAAATACGGACCATCGCTTTTGGACCAAAGATGAGAGTCTCATTCGAGAGCTCCTCTCCCGGACTGGCGAAGCGTATTCCACTTCTAACTCATCTGACCCAATTGATCTCTTCCCTGTTGACTTCGGAGAGCACACTGGAATTGCACGGGCCGCCAAAAACCGAATTCGGCCATACGGTGACCAAGCGAGATATACCCTCGCAAATCTCTTAGAGCAGAAAAGAGGAGACCCGCTCTTACCGTATCGAAAAAACGGTGCTCCGGACGCCAGAAAAGCCGTCACCCCCCGAGAGATTGAAGTGATGTTCGATGAATTCGGACTCGACTCGGATAGGCATTTGTACGGGATGTAAGGAGCAATGCCCCCCTAATTATATGAGTAATTTTGAGCATTTCTCGCGACCTGGCTCTCTGAAGCACAAGAGGGCCTTAGCCGGGAGATTGATTTGAGTAGCTCCTTGGTTGTCGTTAAACTTTTGGGGCTTTTTTTCATTTGGAGAATTTTGTGGCTTCTAATGCCCCAGATCATCACGACCGGCCAGACAACGCATCATCGCACGAGAGCTTGACAGCGGCCCACGCTGCGAACCAGCCAAGGGCGACAAGAACACCTTTGGACGAGATGCACCTCACGAGCGCTGCTGCTGGATCCCATATTTCACAAAACATAGAATTTCTGCGAGAGATCGGAAAACTTTCAGAACAAGATCGCCAAGTGAACGATATCCGAGTCTCCTCGGACTCAATTCTCTCTGCAGAGGAAACAGATCTCGCAGGAAGAGATCTCGAGATGTCGCTCCATTCCACAGGCCAAACGATGCACCTTTACGGAGCTCTCTGCCCCAACGGAGAAGAGATAGTGCGGCTCCTCCAGATGCTTCGAGGTTCCGACGAAGGCCTCATGTTTTCCGTCCCACAATACTCGGAAGATCAGATGCACGTCGAGTTGACCTTTGGCAATGAATCTCAAACTCTCCTCATTCGAGCAAAACTTGGATTTCTCGCATCCGGATCAGAGTAGCGCTTCTCTCACTACCTATCGGCGCGAGCAGCATAGGCCTCTTTCAGCTCAAGGAGCTCGCGCTCAAAACCACCACTGAGAATCGGCCATCGGCACCAGGTACGTGGATCGAGGTTTATGAGATCAACGTGAAAGCACGGGGCAAAACGCTCTCTCTTCCACTGATTACGAGCGAAGAGCGCAAAGAACTTACTCGTCCATAGATAGAGATTCTCTACAGAGTAACGATCGCCGAATTCCTTAACGACGATTGAGAAGGTTTCTTTCGGGGATTTTCCGTAGTGAATAAATGACAGCTCTATTCTGTCGAGAATTTCATACGGTCCAAGGTCGTCCTCATCTGTTTGTCGAGTCTCAAGGGGACGAAGTTCGGCAGAGGGCGAAAGATCGTTCACTTCCTTTAAGAACGAGAGTGGCTCTAGCCCAACAGGAGCATCAGTTTCCATCCACCTTAACCACCGACGGAGAAAGTGCTTGCCGATCCCCCCAATTGGGTTAAACCCGCCAGCGGTGTCTCCATCCATCGTGGCGTAGCCAAGCGCCGATTCGCTCCTGTTACTTGTTGTCAGGAGGAGCTTCCCAGAGGCGTTGCTCAGGGCCCACGGTATTGGGTTTCGAGTGCGTGCTTGAAGATTTTGCAAGACAAGGTCGTGCTTTTCAAACGAAAGTGCTTCTCCCAGACACTCTTCGATCTGCTTTCGGAAGCAATCGACTATGGAATCGATTTCGAGGCCAAAAAAGCGCGCCCCGAGATCAAGCGAAACATTCTTTGCTGCAGCTCTCGTTTCACTCGAATTATTTTCAGTCCCTTGCCACACCATCCACAAAAGAGCGTGGACGATGTCAGGCTCGGATTGCTTTCCCTGTATCTCCGAGACATAAGAGAGTTTCTCGAGAAATCGAGCGAGTCCAATACTTCGCACTCCGAGCTTTACCATCAGCGTAACAAATACGGCCACAGAGGTTGAGTCACACCCCCCACTAATGGAGAGCACAAACCCTCGCGAACGACTCTTTCGCATGTAGTCGTAGAGTCCGAGAGCCACTGCCCTCGAAACCTCTTCGAACAGCAACTCACTACTCTCCTCCCACCCTCCACTCAAAGGAGCTTCTTCGGGGAGTTGCGGATCTCCCCCTTCTTCGAGGCGACCTTTGAGATGTACAATACGCTCCTCTTTCGTTACTTCGGCCTCAGACCAAGAAAACTTCGCGTAGTGAGAACGTTGAACATCCAAATCAATCGTTGCTGAAGTAAAACAGAAATCATCAAATCGAAATCGCTCACCTCGCGCGAGGATATTTCCGCCGGAAGCAACAATACAATCGCCGTCGTAAATCTGGCGCCCAGATTCACATCCGAGCAAGTTAGAATAGACATACGCAGTGCCAAACGCTCGTGATGCTTCACGGACAAACTGTTCCCGGATTCGTTTCTTGCCAAAAGCAAAATGACTTGCGCTCGGATTGAGTTCAATGTCGACTGCAAACTCAGCATGCTCTCTCGCCGGACGATCTGAGCTCCACGCTTCTTCACAAATTTCGTATCCGATACGCACCCCACCTACGTTAAAGATCAGATCACCAATCGGAACTTTCTTACCAAAAACCTCAGCAACATCGCTCGCTCCATGAGGCCATTCTTTAAACCAACGAGGCTCATAGTGAATACCATCCCCAGCCAGGTCTTTCTTCGGAATGAGGCCTACAAGCTTTCGATCAAAAACAACTGCCGTGGTATTGTAAAAAGCTTTTTCGAAGAAAAACGGCAATCCGAAATTGACAAAGATCCCCTTCGTCTCAGGAACAAGCCGCTCAAGAATATCGAGCGAGTAACGCATAGTGGAGAGATGGGTAAAACCATCTTCACATCCATAACCACAAATGCACAGTTCCGGGAAACATCCTACCGCAATCTTCTCTTTCTTGAGTGCCTTGAGAGCGGCAAAGAGACGCCTCTCGTTTCCAATCCAGTCTCGGGCGGTCTGATTTATCGCGACAGCGCCAAGCGTGACACTTTTCATTCCCTACCGATCCTTATGTTTGGGAGACCTTCTTTTCGAAATCGTATCCTAGAGAAGCATTAAACTCCTCGCTACCCTTCGGCTGAATGGTCAGCCAGCGCCACCCCTCATCTCCCCGCACGAGTCGAGAGAGATATACGATCTGTCCCACGTGGTATGCCAAGTGAGTAACTGAACGAGCAAGCGCCGCCACGACACTCAGCTCCTCGCCTCGAATCCTCACAGAACCATTCTCGAGGTCAGACAATGTAAGCGCCTCTACACTTTCAAACACGACCCGAAAGGACTCTTCCCACCTCTTCAAGAGCTGGTCTCGAGTATCGTCGACTGCGATTTCAAACTCCGCATCCCTCTCTCTCCAGGGCTTTTCTCCGTCGCTCTCAAGAAAATCACTCCACCGAGAACGGAGGTTTCCAGTGAGATGCTTTACAATCAACGCAATCGAATTCATCGTCGGGCTCGGGCGAACGAAAAACTGCTCATCACTCACCTGCTCAAAGGCCTGTTCTGCAAGTGACTTGTAGGAATGAAACTGGTGAGCGAAACACTCTTTGGTTGTCATCGTTGTTTCCGTAAGACGAGAGGACATTGAAATCTCTCCTCTAAAATCGAACCTTTGCTCCCCCGCTCCCTGGCGCGAAATCCGAAGCAAACTTTACCGAGCTCTCCCCCAACCCAGACCGTAAAAGGCTGAAATGCGTACTCTAATCCCCACATCCAAGGAGTGAGCACCCCCAATTTTATACTGCACTGTGAAGAACAGCAATTTCGTTGAGTAAATCTCTCAATCGGCTACCATATCGGGCGGGCTTTTAACGGAGCTGCTATGCCGATTTTTGAAGGCTCGGGAAGCAATCCTACCGGTCCGCAAGGACCCTCTGACGAAACTTCGCCGAGAAACTCCGATGACTTCCTGACCCGAAGATTGACTCAATTGAGTGAGGCGCCTTTTGCTTCCATCTCCCGCCTGATTGATCCAGAGAGAAATTTTTTTATCGGCCCCGATGTCGCACGCGATAGCTCGCTTCTTGGTGGCATAGTGAGACAGCATCACTTTCTCGCGGCCTATAAAGATGCAAATTTTCACTTTTCGTTTAGAGATGGACGCCTTGTAATCGAACAGAATGGGGAGGCGTTCTTGAATCATCCGGTAACGATTCTTGGGGTCTCAGAAAGTCTCGGGCGGCGCTCCCTCTATTCGGCGATGCCTTTTCATGAAGCATCGTACTTTCTGAGTGATGAACATCGCAGGCGTTCGTTTGAGTGGAATAGCCGAGCTGAACGGTTACTGCTGGACTCACTCTCACTTGATCGTGCAGGGTCTGAAAAGGAGAATCAGCCTACGGGGAAAGATTCGCCGTTCGAACGCGGATTTCAAGTGGCCGCTCTTGCAAGTGGGCTCACTCGAATACCGGCCGTTCCGTTCGGGATCGAAGGAGGAGATGGGCCGGTCTTAAAGTATTGGGCAATTATCGAAACTCCAGATGACTATATTTTCCCTTACGGCATTGAGCCGGCCTCCCTTGAAGAACGCCTCGAGTGTTTTCGGCTGGCGGCAGGCGTGGCGATTCGCGAGAGTGGTGACCTCCTCAAGGATCCCGCCGGTGCGCTCGCAGCTCTCGCTGAACTTCACGGGCTCTCCTACAAACGGGGAGAAGTTCAAAATTCCTTTATCGTAGAAGGATGCGCTGAAGTAATTATCCGCTCAGAACCCAAGAAGTTTTCCATGATCTTCCGACGTGGCCCGAAAAGCGCTTAAGTGGCTTATCAATATTTGATTCTGGAGGAAGAGATCGGGTACAAAAGAGTTTCCACTTCGGTTTGAACCGTTTGAGAGTCCGCTATGCCAATTGATAAGAAGCTTCTCGCCATTTTGTGTTGTCCTGAATCAAAGCAACCGTTGCAGCTCGCTGATAACACACTCGTCGAACAGCTCAACAAAAAGATCCGTGACAAATCGCTCGAAAATGTTTCTCACCAACCTGTTACTGAAAAGATCGAGAGCGGCCTCATACGCGAGGACGGAAAGATCCTCTATCCAGTCC
>JAGRAO010000085.1 GCA_020434565.1 Bdellovibrionales bacterium | reverse complement strand
CCACTTTGAGATGAACGTATTCTCACCATTATAGGAAAATATCGGATCTTTCTCGAGGCTACTTAAGTAACCGCAGCTTGCGAAGACTTCTGTACAAAATACCAGAATTACAGGACTTTCAATAAATGGTTCTGGTGGGGCCTCGATTCGAGCTAACGCCTCTTACACTGAGCGAGAATACACTTACGCTCAGCCTTTGAGAGAACGCAGCTCTTCGGGCACGTCTTACAGAAGCGAAGTTTCTTCTTATACTTCTTGCAACACTTCTTTTTCATCACTGTTCAGGCAAAACGAGCGGGGGTGCTACATTCGCGAAAAGGCTACAGAGCCGTTTACAATTGTCAATTGGCACCGTGCTTCGCCAAAATTGTACAGCCAATGTTCTACATTTGGGGTAGTGAGAACGCAAATGTCAGCCTTTTTACCAGGTTCTATGCTCCCTCTCTCTGAGGCTATTCCGAGAGCACGAGCAGCATAGATGGTAGCTCCTTTGAGCGCTTCAGCCGGAGTCATTCTATTCAGAGTACATGCCAGGAGCAGCGCTAAAGGGAGATGCGAGCTTGGGGCAGATCCTGGGTTAAAATCAGTTGCAACGGCGACCGGCACTTCACATTGAATGAGCTTCCTTGCGTCTAGTGGGGGCTGGAATGTATAGAGCGACGCAAGAGGAAGGGAAACCGCCACGGTCCCTGAACGTTTTAAAGCGTCAATTCCTTGCTGAGAAATCTGCTCCAAGTGATCCGCTGATAGGGCGCCGAGTTCAGCAGCCATCTGAGTGCCACCAAGATTCGAAAGTTGATCAGAGTGTACCTTCACTTGAAGACCCTGCTGAAGGGCGTGGGTGAGGATTTCACGAGCTTCGATGACCGTGAAAGCGCTCTCTTCGATAAAGATATCGCAAAATGACGCTAGAGTTTCGGAAGCAATTTGCTCAGCGAGCTCAAGCACAAGTTGGATGTAGCTTTTACGATCATGTCGAAATTCCTGAGGGACGGTATGAGCACCGAGATAGGTAGAGATAATGTTGGTTGGTTCAAGCTGCTGTGCTTTCTTGTATACCCGTAAAATCTTGAGTTCGGTTTCCCTGTCGAGTCCGTATCCCGACTTACACTCGACCGTTGTGACTCCCAACTGATTCATCTCTCGTAGGCGATCTCTACAGAGTGCGAGTAAAGACTCTTCACTCGCTATCCGAGTTTTTTCAACAGTTGAAAGAATTCCGCCACCGCGCTGAGCAATCTCAAGATACGAGACGCCGAGAATTCGCTGCTCGAACTCGCCCTCTCTCCACCCTCCAAAAGCAAGGTGGGTGTGACAATCAATAAGCCCCGGAATGACCCCCGCGCCGCGTACATCAATCTGCTCGAGGGAATGATATTCAGACGGGAGCGAAGCCTCCGGGCCGACCCAAAGGATGGAATCTCCTTCCCACACTACTGTCCCGTGCTCAACTAATCCGACGTTTGCTTGCACAGAATCGTCAGGGCAGGTGGCAACGAAAGACGCATTTCGAATGACCGGCATAGTTCCTCCCCGCAACGGGCCCTTTACTACGTAATCATTGGGAGATCGATTCCCCGTTCTTGAGCTACCGAGATGGCTTCCTGATAACCAGCGTCAGCATGTCGCATCACGCCAGTGCCTGGATCGGCCGTAAGAACTCGACTGAGCCGCCGCTCGGCGGAATCGGTGCCATCAGCGAGACTCACCATCCCCGAATGCAGCGAGTAACCAATCCCTACGCCGCCGCCATGGTGGAACGATACCCAGGTTGCACCGGCAGCGGTATTGACGAGCGCATTAAGAATCGGCCAGTCGGCAATCGCATCCGAGCCGTCTTTCATTCCTTCAGTCTCACGGTTTGGTGATGCGACAGAGCCAGTATCGAGATGGTCTCGTCCAATGACAATTGGTGCTTGGACCTTCTTGTTCCTGACCAGCCAATTGAACCGTGATGCCATCTCAGCTCGCTCACCGTATTCGAGCCAACAAATTCGACTTGGAAGCCCTTGGAAGTGAACCTTCTCTTGAGCTTTGTGAATCCAGCGAGCGAGGGGTTCATTCTCTGGAAATGTCTCAAGAACCGCCTTGTCAGTGACGGCAATGTCTTCCGGATTTCCCGACAGCGCAACCCATCGAAAAGGACCGGATCCTCTACAAAAGAGGGGTCGAATAAATGCTGGGACAAATCCTGGAATGAGAAAGGCGTCATTCATTCCTCGGAGATCGGCAACCTGACCTCGCAGATTATTTCCGTAATCAAAGACTTGTGCGCCCCGCGATTGAAGCTCCAGCATCGCAGCAACGTGTTCCTGCATTGAGTCAAGAACGAGCCCCTGGTACCCGAGCTTGTCTCGTTCACGTGAGATCTTTGCCTCTTTGAGAGAGAGACCTTTCGGTATATAGCCGAGTTCAAGATCGTGTGCGGATGTTTGATCGGTGACTATGTCAGGGGTCACGTTTCTCGCTACAAGCTCAGGGAGTACTTCGGCGATATTTCCAACGAGGCCAACGGAGAGGGCGCTTTGCTTCGCTTTCGCCGCGAGCACCTGTTCAAGCGCCTCGTCAAGAGAGCGCACGAGGACGTCACAGTAGCCAGTGTCGACACGTCTCTGGATCCGAGACTCGTCTACATCTACGCCGAGAAAAGCTGCCCCGTTCATGGTCGCAGCAAGTGGTTGTGCTCCTCCCATGCCGCCGAGACCGGCAGTGACTACCAGCCTTCCCGCAAGAGAGCCTCCAAAGTGCTGTCGAGCGCACTCAGCAAAGGTTTCGTACGTGCCCTGGAGAATTCCCTGAGTTCCGATATAAATCCAAGACCCGGCGGTCATTTGGCCGTACATTGTCAACCCGAGAGCATCGAGTCGTCGAAACTCCTCCCATCTCGCCCAGCGCGGAACGAGATGTGCGTTGGCAATAAGAACTCGAGGAGCCTCATCGTGGGTTCGAAAAACTCCAACCGGCTTGCCGCTCTGAATAAGGAGTGTTTCGTCGTTCTCAAGACGCTTCAGGGTCGACACGATTGCATCGAAGCACTTCCAGTTTCGAGCCGCTTTGCCACCCCCTCCGTACACGATGAGATCCTCTGGTCGCTCCGCAACTTCAGGGTCGAGATTGTTCATGAGCATTCTGAGAGCAGCCTCTTGGTGCCAACCTTTGCACTGGAGGGAGGTCCCTCTGGAGGCGCGGATGAGGCGTTGTTCAGAACTCATAATCTCTCTCCCTTGGGAACGTTCTTTATCGAACTTTACTTTCCCATCCAGTGAGAAGCGAGGAAATCGTTCGAGAAGAAAAATTTGAATAAGGTTGATGCCCTGTTACACTGTTATACTTTTGGTGATTTAAAATGTCCCCGAAGGGGCTGTTTTACTAAACAGCGCGCAAGCATTTTCAGTTATCCAGAAGAAGGAAAAATGCCGAGCTTGTATCGAGTCGAGTTTTTCTATGCAGTTTGATCCTCAGTTTCCCTCGGATCCCGGTCCAGAGAGTTCTGAAACCGGTTTTACCGGATTTGGACTCCCTCCCGCAGACAACATGGTTCGTGCCAAGAGAGATTTGCGAGCCCTTTTGGCTCACGGGACTCGGTTGGATCCTGAAGTCGTTTCCTTCTTTGGCGAAGAGCTTCGGGCACGGATCTTTTCTGATGTTGAACTCGAATTGTTGGAGATATCTGCATTCAATGCAGCAACGGAAGCTGTTCGAGAATCGTTGCGAAGCTCGGGCGAGGCTCGGGCGTCGTATCTAGCTGGGCAGCTCTTAAAACTAACCTCCGACATATTCCAGCGGCGATTGGGTGAGTTTCCGGAGTCTTGCGATCCACTCCAGGCACCGAATCGACCAGTGCTTGAGAGAACTCGCTGGGACTCTGCGAGACTGGGTTGCTTCTATGACGTTCTCGATGGGCTCGTCCTTGATTGCATCCCAGTAGAGGGAGGCGATGTCCTCGAGATGCTTGAAAGTCTTGATTTGGACCATACCTCACTGAATCTTCTCCGAAGATATGTTGTCGATCTGGCTCACTATCTTGTGCGTGACTCGTCTCCAAAGGTGATTCAACCAGAGGACTCCGTTTTGCCTGGTCCAAGTCTTATGAGTTCTGTACTCGCCCTCCTTGAACTTTCAATTGCCTTTGAGAGAAGGGTTTATGGAGAGCCTGGCGAGGCAGCTACCGGCTTTTAGTAACCTCCTCTTCACTTCCTCTCGCTCATTTTTCGGCAGTACTGGTCTGCTTTCCAACGACGGCCTACGATGATCTCTATCTCAGCCCTTGCTGAGCACTTTGCAGGACTTGCAGCATCAAAAAAGAAGATCGTCACTGACCCGAGAGGAAAGGTTTTTATGTATTCACTTCCCATCCGCATCATTTTTCTGTTGATCGGATGGTTTAGTCTTGTGCTTGGGGTCATCGGTCTCTTTCTTCCTCTCCTTCCTACAACTCCCTTTCTCATTGTTTCTGCTTATTGCTTTTCAAAGAGTTCTGAGCGGCTTCATGCGTGGCTCTTGCGGCAGCCCATTTTTGGCAATCTCATTCGTGAATGGGAACAGTATGGAGTAATCGTCTTACGAGCGAAGGTCCTGGCGACCGGTGTCATGTGCATGATGATGGCGTATCCAGTCTTTTTCTCGTCGATTCCGCTCGGCTTTCGGCTCGCTATGGGGGGAATTGCCTTGTTTGTAGTCGCTTTTATTTGGAGCCGTCCAAGTTCAAGAGAAGAGGCCGTCGTGAAATCTGACCGTTCCCGGGGAGTGAAGAGTCAGGAATTTTTGGAGGTTGATGAGGCACACAGATCTGAGAGCGCACATTCTTCACAAAGCGGTCTCTGAGCCTTGCAGATCCTTCTCCCGTGAAAGATCAGCCAGTGGTGCAGTTCTCGCCAACGTGGGGGTTCAAACTGCTTTTTCACCTGCTCCTCGACTTTGTCCCGAACTTTCGATCGAGCAAGTTTGAGCCGACGCGATACGCGAAATACATGTGTATCGACAGGAAAGGCCGGTTCAATATTTTTCTCCGACAAGATGACGCTCGCAGTTTTTCGTCCTATGCCATGCAAACTTGAAAGTCCTTCTCTTGTCTGTGGAAGCTTTCCCCGGAATTCTTCTCGAACCGACTGAGCCATTCGAATAAGGTTTCGCGCTTTCGTTCTATAATAGTTGATCGGACGAATGATCTTCTCGAGTTCCGCAATTTCTGCCTCAGAGAGACGTTTGAAATTCGGATACGCTCGAAAGAGAGAAGGGGTAACCTCGTTCACTTTCTTGTCAGTACACTGCGCTGAGAGGATTACACTCACGACAAGCTCAAAATCATTTGAAAAAGTGAGCTCGGATTTCGGATCCGGGTAGAGTTTCCCGAATCTTCTAAGAAGCTCTTGTTTTTTCGTTTCAGACCACATTTTTACCTTCGCTCTTCAGAATTTTCTGATCATGTAACAAAGCCCAGACGAGCCTTCCAGCATAATGACAAGAAAAGCAGGCTGAGTTAGTCTCTCAAAAATCGCATTCTTTCAGGGTAACCTTTATGTCACAGGGTCAGGAGTCGGATCAATCGCGCCCGCTTCGCGCTATCGTTCGCGAACTTCTCGATCGATCTCGACCGTACTCCTCTCTTCAAATTCGTGATCTTGTACCGCTGGCTGGAGATGCATCTACTCGCCAGTACGTACGCTGCGTTACCGACAGCAAAACGATTCCCTCATTCATCGTGATGAAGCTGTCTACTGCTTTGGGTCCAGTTGGTGGTGGACCCCGAAAGCTCACTCAGGACGATACCTTTGTTGAACTTCTCCATTTTTTCCGAGAACACGGAGTGCGAGTGCCGGAGCTTTATCTTGATGCTCGCGAAGATGGTTACCTCCTTGTTGAAGATATTGGAGATGTTGCGCTCTGGAATATCGTCTTGAAGGACTCAAGTGAGGCCATCGATCGAGTGCTTGATGGTCTGCCGAGTGATCCGGTTATGTACCTTTACAAGAAAGCGGTCGATGTGATTGTCCGGCTTCAAAAAATTCCCGTCGAAAAAGAGATTGTGCTCTTTGAACGTACGGTTTCTTTCGAACAGTATCGAAAGGAGATCTCTGAAGTTGTTGAATATCTCTTGGCACCAAAAGGGCTACGAAAGCCTGAGCAAGAAGCCTTTGGTGAGGTGTTTGATGCAGTTTGTGAGAGCATCGCGTCTCATCCTCGAGTACCGGCGCACTTCGATTGCATGTCTCACAATGTCTATGTCGGCCCTGAAAAAGAGATAGTGCTGATTGATTTTCAAGATGCGAGTCTCAACTCGCCCGTTCGTGATATCCTCGCACTCCTCAACGATAGAGACATTGATAGCGCTCTTGGCAAGAGTCGGCACGCCGAGCTTCTCTCTTATTTTATCGAAACGGCGAAGGTAAAGGACTTTGCGAGGCTGTATAACGAATATCTCTTTCATTGGGATTGCCGAGTGTCGGGTCGTTTTGGATTACTTGCCTACCAGAAAGGGCGAAAGAAGTATGAGCAATGGATTGACGGAACCCTTCGAAGACTTGCTCGAACGATCCTCAGAACACACCGGGATTTTCCAGGAATGGATGACCTTCTTGAAATCGGAATGAGGTATCTTCCTGCTATGCGAGAGGGGGTTGAAGATCCTTGGCCTCTTCCGACCCCAAAATAGAAGTGCTCGAAAGAGCATTGGTACTCGCCGCTCGAGCTCGCCGAAAATGTTCGTTTTAACCGTCTGATATCGCATAGCTTTTAACCATCGTGAACGCTTGCAGTGAATTTGAGTAACATCCCTTTCCATAGTGAAATAACACACTTGCGGCGAACTTTTCGCTTTCCTGCTGAGAGGGAGAATGAGGCAACACGGTCCACAAATAGATCCTGACAGCGAACGCACTTTGTTCGATGGGTTGGATTTACCCGAGCCTCCAGAATCTAAACCCGAGAGAAAACTCAAGCGAAGAAAGGCGGCCCCTCCTCCTGAAGCTCCGAAGTATGACATCTCCGAGCAGCCTCCTGTGCGTCAGAGCGGGAATATTGCCGATGTGCTGCTCGAACGGGTAGACGAAACAGGGCAGATGATCTTTGCAACTCGTCGAGTGGTGCTCGATCCGCCGAAATCATTTCAAGAGCTAAATGAAAAATATCCAGTAAAGGGTAAAATGCTCAGTGACGTCTTCCGCTTGGAGCTGCTCTTTGATCGGAATCATCCAATCGTCACTCGTGATCCAAAATCGTGGTATGCCTCTCACGTGATAAAGCTCTCCGAAGAGCAGGTACATGCCGTCGCTCTTTTTGCCGAGCTTCTTCAGGGAAGCGATTCTGAACTTCCAACTCGTATGATCTTGCAGGCAAATACGAGCGGGGGAAAGAGTGTTGTCGGTCTTCTCTGTGCGGCGTTTTGTCATCTCTACGGAAAACGATTCACGTTTATCACGACCAATCGAGCTCTTGTTTCTCAGATCTCAAAGGAAGCCGGACGGTTTCTTAAGCTACCAGAAGAGGGCAGGCTCCTCGTCACTGGGAAAACCTCTCCTGATGCGAGGCGTGCGATTTATGATCAGATGCGCAAAGGTGAACGGGACGTCCACACCATAATCGGCACCGTTCATACTCTCGCGAACGATCTTCAAGATCGTCTTTTGATGCCGAAAGAGCTCGGTTTTGTCCCGACAGACGAGATTCAGTACCTCGTCGGAGATCACCCATACGTTACTGTCAGTCGATTCTTACGTGAAAGTGAAAACGATCTTCTTACCTTGTCCGCCACTACG
Organism: Bdellovibrionales bacterium; assembly: GCA_020434565.1. Lineage (GTDB taxonomy): Bacteria > Bdellovibrionota_C > UBA2361 > UBA2361 > RFPC01 > JAGRAO01. Next base: position 6,551 of record JAGRAO010000085.1, on the reverse strand, counting down.
GGGCCCCGGCGACGAGAGATCCAAAATGCCTTCCGGATTGACGCTGCGAACTACCATGTGATGCGAACCCCTGCAATGCCGCGAATTTATGATCCACGCCCTGTCTCACTTCCTGAGCCACACAGAGAGGCCCGACGGCTTTTAGAAGAGGCCTCAGAGCTGTGTGTTACAGAAATGATCGCTGCGTCGCCTCGGCCAGACTTGGCACGGAGAATCGACGCGAATTTCTTTCGAAAAGATGGAGGATTCAAAGTTCCAACTCCAGAGAAGCTCGCCACAATGCGCTTGTGGTTGAGAGAACGAGTGGAGGAAGCAGAGGAGGCGGGAAGTCCCGATCGGTTCTCTTATGGAAGGATGGTATCGCTGATTCGTGAATTTGATCATCTCCAGCGACTGCACATGCTCGTGAGTCAGGAAGGTTTCCGCTCGCTCCTCGAAGCGATTACCTCCGAAACGGACGGAAAAGCAGATCTTCAATGGGTCAAACGTCTCTATGCGCCGTCTGAAGTGAGCGCTCGAATCCCATTTGGGGATAGACAAATGAAAAAGCTTACGGAGTTGGCCCAGTGGCACCTCCATCAGACACCAGCGCTTGATCATCCGAAACTCCCTCATCTGTTGGAGCTATTGAAAACCTCGTACGTTTTTCAGCAAGGCGGGCGGGCAATTATCTCAGTTCGTCACGCTTATCACGGCAAAGAGCTGTCGCAAGCTGTTGGTGAAGATGCGGAGTATCTCATGGATGAGATTTATTCTCAGAGAGCTCGCTTTATCTTTGAGGCTCTTAAACGGGATCACGATCTCGCGGAACTCGGAGTATCTTTCGTTGCCGGGGGAAAACACATGAAGCACGAAGAGTTCGATAGACAACTTGAACAGTTTGCAACAGGAGAGAATCGAATTCTTGTCGGAACATCAGTGATGAGAGAGGGAATTCATATTCCACGCGCAGATTGGCTCATTCATTGGACTCCGACGGCGAACGGAGGGTATCTGCTCCAGTGGCAGGGGCGAGTTGGCCGACTTGATACATCTGGCTCTGGGGATATTCGCCAACCTATGATTTCAACGCTCTATACAGCCGATACTTTAGAAAACTGGGTTTTTCTTGCAGGAGAGCGAAATAAGGAGAAAGTAGAACAAGAGAATACGTCGGAAGATTGGGGTTAGTCTCGGCCTTGAGAGTTTCCCAGAAAAATTGAACAAAGATTGAGGAAGGTTCCTCTCTGAGCAAGGGGCTGCATGATGATTTCTTAGTCCTTCTCCTCCTTGTCGAACTGAAGATGAAAAAGATATGCCTTCGGCTGACTCTCTGAATCCAAAATTCTACACCTCTCCGATTTCTTGCAGCACTGTCTTGTATGCTTGAACCCTTCGACTCTATCCAAGGCCAGGAGCCAGACATCTCCTTCGTCCTGAACGAGTTTCGAAATAATGGAGCACGTCTCAGCCTTCTCGGAAACTTTCGGAGTATTCAAATCCTGGAAGCGTCCAGCGAAAAACTCGTCTGGACGGTAAAACGCAAGTGCGAGCTTTGCTTGATAGTTTGCAAAGATCGGAGTAGTTGCTGGAGCACTTTCAAGAAGCGCCAGAAAATGTGAAATGTCTTGTCGGTGTCGAGTCGCTCCTGGATTCTCTCGGATCGAGGCTCCAGCAAGAGCGAGGCCGATAAGGAGTATATATATGAGAGAACGTAGGCTGACATTCGGTAGCAGTCGATCGCTTCCGAAGAGTGTTGCGATAAGAATGATTGGGTAATAGAAACTCGAAACCCTGGTGAAGAAAGGATAGAAACCCATCACCGACAGGATCAACATGACTGAAATTGGAGCGAAAAAGAACCACCTTTCGGATCTTCGGGAGAGGACCAAGAGCCCTAGCACGAAACAAGTCCCTGCCAAACCGGATACGATAGAAAAAGGTACGGAAAAAGCAGTGAATGGAGCAAAGAGATACCAAGAGAGGGTGGATGGTATGTGCTCCTTCAACGCGGATGCCACCTTTGTCCAAGAGTCAAGAGTGTATTGAGTCCAGAATTTTTCTACTCCTCGCTCGGATACGGCTGCTCGAAAGACGAGAAATTGGACTATCCCGTAGAGGGAGATGGCACCGGAGCAAAACAGAAAGAGCTTTGTAAGAGAAGAAGACGACAGAAATTGCTTTGCGAGATAGATCGGGATAAAGAAGAAAAAAATCCAGGTTGATCCAAAGAGGCAACTTGCCGCAAAGCTCATTGCGAGTAAGACAAATCCAGTCGTCTTTGACTTTTCGGAATGCCAGAAGAGTAGCAAAAAGAGCAGTGGAAAGACACTCTCTACAGCATATGGCTTGAATTCAAAGGTGTGTTCAAGAAAGCCTGGGCTAACCGCGAGAAGAAACACACCCAGTGCTGTAGCAAATGGCGAGAGAAGCTGAGTCGAGACGCAGGCAAACAACACGAGTGCTGCGATTGAGGCCAGCATACTCCAAAAGCGAAAGGCGAGTTCAGTCCTTCCAAAAAGAAATAGGCCCGTCTTTCCTAGGAAATATTCGCCTACTTGAACGGGCATCTCCATTCCATAGTACTCTCCTCGTTGAAGAGAAGAATACGATTTGGCGTGAAGAATCTGTTGTGCACGCCACGCTTCGTCGCCCCAGAAAGTTCTCGTCGCTGGATCTTCGATGCGCAAAAAGATGCCGAGTAAAAGAAAAGAAAGTGTTGCTCCGAGAGCAAGCCAGTGAAGGGCACTAGAGTATCTGTCTCGTGAGAAAAACGTCATGAACGGTGCCCAGCCGTCTCTTGAAATTTTCGAAAATCGACTTTATATGGGTGCGATGGGATACCTTCGCGAAGAAAGGCAAACAGGGTGTGCCGCCGTTGACGGGAGAGAGGAGATACTATCGGTAGCTTTTGGGTCTTCATCACTCGAGGCAATACTCTCCCCGAGATTTCTAGCAGCTCTCTCTCAGAAAGTCTCGTCATTCTTCGTGGCTTCTCTGGGTTTGTTGAAAGTAAATTTGAGAGCACCGATGCCGTTTGAGTGTCTCGTCTCTGCAATATTGAGTGACTGTTCTAACCTATCGATCGGCATCGTGTCCGCGAATTTGAAAAGGAAGCATGAGACTCTCGAGATGAAAATCGGGTTTTTCCTGAGGAGACGGAGCTGCGCTGAGATATTGCCGATTTTCTGCTCCGAGTATGAAGCACACATTTGCTCTTGAAAGTTCCGAAAACGAAATTTCAATAGAGAGCTCTGAGAGAGGTAGCGCCAACGAAGCGACCCATCGTGTCGAGTCGACAGAAGAGAAACACTCCGTGCCGGATGGATAAACAAAGCCGTCGGTGGCCTCTTTTCGATAATTTTGAAACAGGCAGCTCCACCATGCGCCAGACGGTGCGAGGTTAAACTCTTGATATCGACTTGAATTGTCTTCCTTCAGAAAGAGCTCCGCGACCTCCATTTTCCAGAGGCCCTCTCGAAATTGGCCCGATGAGAGCGAAGGATCAAACTCTGCTTTTCGCTGAGAACGAGCAGAAAAATAGAGGCGCTCTGAGTCCACTGCCAGACAAAATGAGCATATTGCCCACGGGTCCGATCCAAACCAATCGAGTCCCATCTCTGTATGTGGAAGCGCTTGGAGTTCTTCCAGATTTGAAAGTTCGTTCACACTTAGAAGTGGGAGGTCATTCATCGTTAATAGGTTTTTACAATTGAAACGTTGCTAAAGTAATGCTTGAGAATTTCATGTGCTTTCACTCCGTCGAGAGCCATACCGAGTGCCCCAATCTGACACAATCCAACGCCATGTCCCCAGCCGGTTCCACTAAAGTAAATCTTGGAAATTGCACCATCATTATTTTTTTCGGTCCTAAAGGTAAAGGCTGAACTATAGAGAAAGCTCTCGTGAAAAGCCCGCCGGATTTCATACTGATTCGCAAGTAGATGCACAACGTCGTGATCGTCATTTCGAAAGAAGATACTGAAGTAAAGATATCGTCCAGACGGACCACGCGTTCCCGGCTTAAGCCCGAGGAGCTTGATGGGACAAGAATATCCAAAGGTCGTCTTGAGTTTATCCAAAAGCCGGTCGGCTGAAAGCTCGTAATGCCAACGGCAATAATCGACGGCTTCGTCCACCGCGCCAAGATAGTGAGGGAGCATTTTGGATGAAACAAACTGCTCTCCACAGTATTCTCGAAAGCGTTCACCCGGAGAGTTCAGAAACTCTGTAAATTGAGAATCATCAGCGAGGTTCAACGGGATCGGGATCGACGAGTCTACGACAGAAGTATTTCCCGGAGCTCGAAATCCAAAAACATTCGAATCATCTTCGCTTTTTCCTCCACAGCTTTTGCTGTAATAGGCCGGCACAACAGAGCCGGCTTCGTCGAGCAAAAATTCCCCTGAGCAATCTTTGAGCGACTTAAGAGTCTTGTCTTGAAGATGTGTTGTGCCTTGATAGCGCTGACAATCATCATCATTACAGATCGTATAAAGCGGGTGGTTGTGTTTGTTTCTCAGAAATACAAACGCCCAGGAGCGGGCAGCAATAGCTTGAGCTTTCACAAACTCCTCTGGGCACGCAGCGCTCATTTCTGACGACACCACACAGGCAAGATACTGTTCAAAGGAAAGCTCGTTGACCAGGAGAAGTGAGCCCTCTCGGGCGTGAATCTCAATCGTACCAGGGAGAAAAGGGGCAATTTCTTTTTTCCAATGAAAACTCCTCCCCGCTATAACGGGCGAGACCTTTATTCCAGATCGGGGAGCGAGAGTTTGCGACGGAGGCGGAACTATGCAAAGCGACTCTCCAGAAAAGATCGACTTTCTCGTTTCGTCATGCACCTGCATCTGTCTTTCATCATGAAATCGAACCATCAGTGCACCAGGGAAGAGTTCTGAGCCAGCTTCGAGACGGTAGCCATCAGTGGGGATCTCAAGGGTGAGTTGAGAAACGGCGTCTCCCTCAAGAACAACCCCAACCCGAAGTCTTGGTTCGCGCAAAGGGGGACGGAGTGACTCAGGAGGGACTTCTTTCACGGTTCATTCAAGAAAAATGCACTCAACTATTTGTACTAGAGGCGTTCAGTATTTATACTGAGAGAGTGAGTGGCAGTCTAGGGGAAGCCCAGGCGAGCCGCTAAAACTCACGAACTGAGGGTATAGGGCCTTCGTAATCCATCTCGCCAAAGCATTTACTGGAAACAGGAGTGACTCTCATGGCAAAAAAATCATCATCAAAACGTATTACTGTGCCGTGTATTCTCGGCAGAAAGAGAGAGCTGCTTTCTGGGAAGGGGGCAAAGATTTCAGCTCTTACGGCGTACGACTATACGTTTGCGAGGCTACTCGATCGAGCTGGCGTAGACGTTCTCCTCGTGGGCGATTCGCTTGGATCGGTCATCCAGGGGGAAGAGAATACCTTGCCGGTTACCCTGGAGGACATCATTTACCACACGAGGTGCGTCGTGAGAGGCACTTCGAGGGCGCTTGTGGTGTCTGATCTGCCCTTTATGTCGTACCAGGTTTCGGTAGAAAAGGCCCTTGAGTCAGCAGGTCGGCTCGTAAAGGAGGGAAAAGCGTCGGCGGTAAAGCTCGAAGGCGGCGAGCATATGGAAGAGACGATCCGAAGGATTGTCGAGATCGATATTCCTGTAATGGGTCATGTAGGGTTGACCCCGCAGAGTTTTCACCGAATGGGAGGGCATAAACTTCAGGGAAAATATGGGAGCGATTCGCGAGTCGTCTCCCCAGCTGAGAAGGTCGTAAGCGATGCGCTTGCTGTAGAACGAGCTGGTGCGTTCGCGGTAGTACTTGAAGGAGTTCCCGCAGAAGTAGCGCGAGAAATTACTGATCAACTTAGTATTCCAACTATTGGAATAGGCGCTGGTGCTGGATGTGATGGACAGATTCTTGTTTCTTATGATCTCCTCGGCTTGGATCCTGAGTTTAAACCTCGATTCGTGAGACGATTCGCAGAACTCGGTCAAGCCGTAGAACTCGCAGTTCGAACCTACAATGAAGAGGTGCAAAACGGGATGTTCCCCGGATTAGAGCAGACCGTTTCTCAGCCGCGAAAGGCGCAACTCGCAGTCGTTAAATCTGGAACGGAAGATCTCTAACGAGGAGGGAGATATGAGAAAGTTACTACGCGCGAAAATACACCGTGCCACTATTACGCAAGCAGATCTCCATTACGAAGGGAGCATTACGATTCCACCTTCGCTTCTTGAGGCGTCAGGAATACTCGAATATGAGGCTGTCAATGTATGGAACGTGACGTCAGGCACTCGTTTTGAGACCTATGCGATTACAGGAAGACGAGAGGGGGAGATCTGTGTCAACGGTGCTGCGGCACATCTTGTCACACCGGGTGATCTCGTTATTGTAGCTGCTTTTAGTTACTTCACCGAGAAGGGGCTTTTGAATTTTAAGCCGAAGCTTGTGTTTGTTGACGAAAATAATCGAGTTAAAGAGCTTCGTTCTGAGGTCCCGGGGCCAGATCTGTCACCTGGGCAGACTGTTTCTGTATAAAGTTTGGGGCCGACTTTGAACAAAAAAAGGGCATCC
>JAGRAO010000084.1 GCA_020434565.1 Bdellovibrionales bacterium | reverse complement strand
CATCTCATCTCAGTCGGCTCAGATTTTTCGGTTCGTGACGAAAACGGGGTCGATGTTTATCTGTTCGATGGAAAGGTTTTTTCCGTCGGAACCAAAATCATTATCTTCGACCGCAAAAAGGAAGAAGTTGGTCGGTTGCGGCGCAAGTTCTTCACCCTTGCGCCAACTTTTAATCTCTATTCTGGAAAGAGGGTAGTAGCAACCATCTCCAAGAAGCTCTTTACCTTTCGTCCCGCTTTCACTATCCGGGGAAGAGATGGTGAGCCAATACAGGTTACAGGTCGTTTTCTTGAACATGATTATCGTTTCACGAGGGAACGGAAAGAGGTCGCAGTGGTATCGAAAAAGTGGTTTCGTGAGGCTGATACGTATGGAGTTGAGGTAAAGCACCGATCCGACGCGCTCCTCGTCCTCTGTGGCGTGGTGATTATTGATCTCTTGTGCCACCCGAAAAGAGATTCAAGCTTCCGGTAGGGGGGAATTTTCCCTTGTTAGCGAGGGAGAGAGTCGGGATCGATTCGGAGCTTTAACGCGAGAAATCTCTTTTCGAAGCGTTGATAAAGCAAGTGGCAGATTCCAAAAACGAGGAGAATGACGAGCGGAAAGAGGAAGAACTCAATCCAGCGATTTTCGAGAACCCACGATTTAGGGATGAAGAGCGGCAGAGACCAAAAAACGGGTGGGTGAAAGAGGTAAATGCCGTAGGAGATCTTTCCAAAGTACTGAACCGTAGGGTGTTCAAAAAATCGAAAAAGTGGTGCTCCAGAGACTGAACACGCGATGAGAAGCACGGAACAGAGGTTGATCAGAGTAAATCCATAGACAGCTCTTTGATTGCGCACGAGTAACTCAGGCGCGCCGAATCCGAGTCCCTGCAGAGACTCACCCAGGAGAAGGGACTGTCCGATTCCAACCGTGAGAGTTAACAGGAGGACCAGGTGAAAAAGCAGCCGAACCTGAGGGAGAGATCTTTCTTCATGCAGTGCCAGTAATCCCCCAAGTGCCAAACTATCGACTTGGAAAAAAGTACTTCGGTACACCACCCCTCCGACCCACTGCCAGTCAGGTGAAAATTCCCACAGCAATTCTGTCCCAAGAAATCGAAGTAAAGGACAGAAGATGAAGAGAGCAACGAGCACTTTCTGAAGGCACTTTCGACTCAAATAAAAAACAAGAAATGGGAAAACACAGTAAAATTGTTCTTCGACTGAGAGGGACCAGAGGTGCGAAAGAAGGTAAGAGTTCTCCCACGGCCGATCGAGAAACAGATTTCCGAGATGTTGGAAATTATATGTATACGAAACAAGATAGGGCCAGTTGTACTCCAACTCGTGTAGGGCTGCTTTTCCCTCTGAGATTGACGAGAGCTGAAATGCCACATAGAGAACGGCAAGGAATGTAAGAAACAGATAGTAGAGCGGAAATATCCGAAGAATTCGCTTTGTGTAGAAATTCCAGAGGGAACTCCCCAGAGAGAGTTCGCGTTCCTTCTCATGCAGAAGCCCACGAGTAATAAGGAAACCCGAAAGCACAAAAAAGATCTGAACTCCTATCCAGCCGAATGGGAGCCGGAGGGTCGAGTAGGGCCAGTGGAAAAACAAGACGAAGAGCACTGCAAGAGCCCGAACGCCATCGAGCGACGGAATGAATCGTGGTTTCACTGAGCTCGCTCCTCGGGCTCTTTTGCTCTTGGCCGGTAGCATAAGAGCGAAAAACATACGTAGAGCACAACGAGCAGAGAGGCATACTGGTAGGTCAAGTTACCTGGAAAGGGGAGAATCGAAAGTGCCTGAAAAAGAGGAAGCAGCATGAAAAGCACCACAACGAGACTCTTCTGGTGGGCATAGAGCAGAGGATAAAAAAGAAAAAACGAATAGTAGTAACAAGAAAGAGAGGTCAGGAGCGGGATGACCCCAACCGAAAAAAGGCCGACTGAAACAAGGGAGTGTCGAAACTGAAGAAAGAGAGAGAGAGCCACAAACGCCAATGCGAGCGAGCCCTCAATAAGAGCCTTAGAAGGTGCGCTCCCGCTCTCTCGATTCGAAAGGTCACATCTCTCTGGTTGGTTTTCCCGATCGCAATACCAGAGATTCGAAGTAATTGTATCGAGGCCGACTCTGTTGCCAGTTCGGGTCGCCAGGTGCTTTACAGAATTCTTCGAAAAATTTTCCCAGACCGTAATTCCTCCGTAGGAAGCACCGCTGTAGAGAAAGAGTGCAGAGCAGCCGAGAAGAAACGCAATGAGGAGTTCGAGGGTTCCCTTTCTCTCTGATGATGACAGACCCTTTGCCAGAATACCTCGAACGCCCCAATGGAGGAGGATGAGGCATGGAATCACGAGCGGAAACAGTCTCAAAAGACCACCATAGGAAAAAGCAAGTCCAGAAAGCACGTATCTCTCTCGTTTCAAAAAGCACAAACCGAGAGCCGTAAAGAGGAGCCAATCGTGTCGGAGGATCGATCCGCCAACCCATCCATACTCAGAGAGCGGGAAAAGAGACCAAAAAATGAGCGCGAGGCACCCAGGAACCGCGCCAAATGTAAAGAAGATCGAAAACCAGAGTACTGCAACGAGTATGAAGTCAGCCGCAAATGGAACCGCCCAAAGGTTGGAGTCGAGTGGAGACGCGTTTGTTAAAGGGTTTCCAACCAACAGCCAAACTGGAGATGCGTTGAATCCGTGATCAAAGAATATTTTCTGCCATCGTTCGGCAGGCATCTGATTTTTAAACCATGCAACATCTTTAACAAATTCACGCCACCGCAGTGCTGAAAAGAGATCCTTGCAGCTGTGGATCTCTTGTTCGATCTCGCTCGCCGTAACGATCTTATCATCCCGGAGATCTCTCAAGCTCCTTTCAGAGAGGGGAGGCTCGGGGCTTGATTCGAGATCGGCCAAGAGGGCGCAGTTGTAGAGTTCGTTGTACTGTAGCTCGCGAAAATACTTACTCCCGATGTAATAGTGGAAGCCATCAGTTTCATGAATGAAGTTTGTGTCGGCAAAATGAAAATAATTGAACCAGCTCCCGAAACTAAACGCCGTTAGCGCAAAGAGAAAAATTGCTCTCGGAGTAAACCATCGGCCTTTCGACAGGAGATCCAAGAGGAGCCAGCCAAGCGCGAGCACAGCGAAGAGCACTTGAGCTTGATTGGAAAGGAGCCATGTCATAGTTCAACCTTAGCGTGCACCCCTTCTGGCAGGAAGAGTCAATTCGTGTCGATTAGGCGTTTCACCAGATTCGTACTTTCGGCTGATGCTCAAGGAAGCCGAAACCAAGAATTTCGGTTGCAAAAAGCAAAAGAGTTATGGAATTTTCTCTGAAAAGGATTCGTCTTATCCCACCTTGTTTTCAGGAAATCTTGTCATGGATCATCTCGCGTTAGCCCTTCTCATTGTATTGGCGCGGGTAGGAGACGTGAGTCTCGGAACACTTCGAACGATCTTTGTTGTAAAGGGCAAGAGGGGAGAAGCCGTCATAACGGGCTTTTTTGAGGCACTCCTTTGGGTTGTAGCGGTGGGCAAGGTCGCCACGAATCTCGACCAGCCAATTCTTGTGGTGGCCTATGCTACGGGATACGCCGTGGGAAACTTTGTGGGGCTGACGATTGAAAAAAAACTCGCCATGGGGAACCAGGTCTTACGGGTCTTTACTCGCAAGTCGGGAGACCTTCTCACGCTACTGCGTGATAGAGAGCACCGAGTCACGAAATTTACCGGTGAGGGGAGGGAATCAGCTATCGATATGCTCCTCATGAAGGCAAAACGACGGCATGTCAGTGAGATAGTCTCCCTCGTCCGAGAGCATGATCAAGAAGCATTCTTTTTTATCGACGACATCGGCGAAACCTCCGAGCGCGCCGAGCCCTTTCTCTCCCCTTTCGGTTGGATGGGTCGAGTGAAGAAAAAATAAGAAAATCGCTGACTGTTTTGGTTAGTGCTCTGGACAGGAGTACGGTGAACGTACATTTCGGAAGAAAAGGTTGTCGACCTCTCTAGGTGCTGGAGACCTCTGTTTTCTCATCCCGACACAGAGGTCCCCAGGTACTCTTACGAGAGGAGGTTTTTCCGTGGAAAACGGCTGGATTGTTTTGGATAACCCGAACTTTTGGGATGTGCACGGGTTGTTGTTCCTCATCTTCATCGCGTTCTTTCCGCGACTGACGATGCTGCTCGCAACGCCGTGGGGTGGTTTCCTGTGGTGGCTGGGGCTCATCTTTGTTCCGCGTATTCAGGTGGCGATTCTCGCGACCTGCTACTACTGGGACACGAACCCGGTCCTGTGCATCTTCGCTTGGCTGATCGCACTCTGCGGGGAGTCGGGCGAGAAAGGCGCTGCGGCGAACAGACTGTCACAGTCGTAGGTCCTCAAATATGAAAGGAGTCCTTACCTAGGGTTTTACTCTCCGGAGTGAACCCAATCTTGATCGGACATGCCGTTTCCACCAAACGACGTGCTAGAATCCGGATGTGAGATGGATAAAGAGCGCACTCATAGGAAACTTTGATAGGGTACATGAGCGATGGATTGCTCGTTTCAGACTTCTTTGACTCCAGAGAAATGGATGCAAAGGCTGAGTTCTCTTTTCGGTTGTTTGAAGTTCCTTCTTTTGGCAGCCCGTCTGAACGAGTTGTGATGTTCGAAGCTTTTAAACGGGTCCACGGTCTTGGAGGCCGTAGTCGCTTCAAGGGGCGATTATTTAAGGCATCGGGAGGGAATTTGGGTAGTCAAGTATCTGACTTCGTTAAAAGAAAGGCCAGGCAGGAGAAGCGAAGCAGACAGATAGCGAATACCTGAAGAAAGCTCAAGCGCAGTTTACAGAAGATCACATCCTTTCTATTGTTCTGGGGCATCCCAAGGATGTTAGGGACTCATGAACGCTCAGCGAACTTCTAAGTATTTGGGAAAATTCATTGTCACGTATCGGGCAACTATTGTCGCATCCGTGAATGTGTTGCTTTGGTCTCTCTCTTATTTGATTTCGCTCAACTTACGATTTGATTTTGATACGGCCGAGTTCTGGAACGTTGAGCGGCTCGCTTTCCCGCTTTCGGTCTTACTTTTTTGTCGCCAGTTGACCTACATGTACTGGGGGCTCAATCAGGGTTACTGGCGCTACTCATCGACTCACGATCTCTTTAACCTCATCAAGGCTCATCTTGTCTCCTCACTCCTTTTTACAGCGATCGTGATGTTTTTGCGGGTCTCTGAATTTCCACGGGCAGTTATTTTTATCGACTTCTTTTTATCGATCTGCTTGCTCGGGGGAGCCCGATTCTTTGTCCGACTCGTTCGAGAGTCAGTCATTGCCTCTCTTGAGAACACAAGCGGATCCGCGGGGCGCTCGATCTTTGTGATTGGAGCGGGAGAATCGGGGCATCTCCTCATCAAGCAGTTTCTTTCGCATTCTAAACTGAATTATCGACCGGTAGCGGTTTTTGATGACGCGGATCGCCTGAGCGGTACCAACGTGCACGGAGTGCCCGTCGTCGGTCCGCTTGCAAGCCTTTCTGATGCTTTTGTCGATTTCCCAGACGTTTCAGCAGTGATTGTGGCCATTCCGAGTCTTGGTCCCTCAAAGTTTTCTGCTGTAAGGGAGGTATGTGGTCAGGCCGGAGTGCTCCTGAAAAAGATTCAATCGTTTGAAGATATCGCGTGTTTAGATAGTGGTCCAGGTAACGATCGGATCTCTATTGAAGCGCTTCTTGAGAGAGAAACGGAAGTCCCTCACGAAGATCATATTCGAAAGCAACTGCAGGGAAAGCGGGTCCTCGTCACTGGAGCTGGTGGTTCAATCGGATCGGAGCTCGTCCGGCAGATTTTAAAGTTTGATCCAAGCGTTCTTGTTCTTTTTGATCATAGTGAGTTTAATCTTTATCAGATTTTGAATGAAATTCGGGCTGGTGAGTTGTCCGTTCCAGTTCTCCCTGTGCTTGGCTCGATTACCGATAAGCGTCGGCTTGCGCAAGTTTTTGAAGAGGCACTACCCCAGTATGTCTTTCATGCTGCAGCATATAAGCATGTACCATTAATGGAATCGAATGCCTATGAAGCTGTAAAGAATAATGTAATTGGTACTAGGAACGTTCTTGAAGCGTCGAAGCAGTTCGGCTCCGAACGTTTTGTGATGATTTCGACCGATAAAGCTGTTGATCCATCGAGTTTGATGGGCTGCTCGAAGCGGCTTGGAGAAATCCTCGCGCAACATTATTCGTTTGAGACCCCCTCTCTGGAGACAGCCGTGGTTCGCTTCGGGAATGTCATAAATAGTGCCGGAAGTGTCATTCCGCTTTTTAAACAGCAGATAATCGCAGGAGGACCGTTGACCGTCACTCATCCGGAGATGGAGCGGTACTTCATGTCTATTAGGGAGGCGGTGCGGCTTGTTTTGACTGCGGGTGTTCTTGGAAGAGGAGGGGCCGTTTTCGTCCTCGATATGGGAAAGCCGATAAAGATCTTAGACGTGGCCAGACGGATGCTTACACTCTATGGTCGACGAGATATTCCAATCGCCTTTACCGGGGTTCGACCAGGAGAGAAACTCTCAGAGGAGCTGACGGGAACATTGGAGGAATTTGAGTCAACTGGTTTCGAGAAAGTTAAACGGGTTCGCTGTGAGGCTTCATCTTATCACTCTATCTTGTCCGGGATGCTTCGACTCGAGAGAGAGTTCGCGACGCTTTCCGAGGGGGAGATCTCAAGAACTCTTCGTCAGCTTGCCGAGCAGAGTTTTTTCGTAGCTCAAAGGGTGCGGGCCGCCATCTAAGTGAGAATTTTAAGGGCTTCCTGAAAGATTGACTTTCCATCTATCCCGTACTGTTGCCGGAGGTACTCCTGAGATCCCACGAGAGAAGAGAATCCAGAGCGAAGACCAAGTCTGCGGAACGTGGGTAGGGCTATGCCACTCTCCACTAAAACCTCGGACACTGCCCCACCAAGCCCGCCCTCCACGGTGTGCTCTTCGAGTGTGAAAAGCGCGCGCACCGAGCGTGCTGTTGCAAGAATCGTCTCTTGGTCGAGAGGCTTCAGGGTGTGAACGCTACAGACTGACGAGGAATAACCGGCGTCATCGAGAAGTCGAGCAGCGATCATGGCTTCTTCGAGGACTCCTCCACAGCACAAGAAGGCCACCTCTGAGCCTTCCTTGTGGCGCCTCATTTTTCCTAGCTCAAATTGGGGAGTTGGACGTTCTGAACCTGCAGCTCGATCGAGCCGAAGGTAGCAGGTGCCAGGAGTTTCGTATATAGCTTTCGTTGCCTCTCGAACTTCATAGAGATCGCTCGGCACTGTTACGGTGATATCGGGCAGAGCTCTGAGAATAGCTAAGTCTTCTGTCGCGTGATGGGAGATTCCGAGCGCCCCGTAACTAAAGCCTCCTCCGATACATACTACTTTAACGTTGGCACCATGATAACATGCATCATTTCTGATCTGTTCGAGACACCGCAGAGTCGGAAAATTTCCAATCGAATAGGTAAAAACCGTCCAGCCTTCAAGTGCCATTCCGGTTGCAACGCCAGTCATATTTTGCTCCGCAATGCCGACATTTAAGAATTGATTCGGAAAACGCTCACAATAATCGTCAAACACCTTAAAGCCGAGATCTCCCGTAATGAGGAGTACTTTCGGATCCCGCTCTGCTAACTCTGAAAGAGTCTGAATAAAAGCGTCCCTCACTTCAATCTCTCTAACTCTTTGTATGCAGCTTCAAATTCTTCGTCTTTCGCGGTTCGGTAATGCCAAAGGACCGAGTTCTCCATGAACGAGACTCCTTTGCCCTTGGTGGTGTGCGCGATAAAACAAGTTGGCCTCCGAGGAGTGAGGGGGACGCTCTGAAATTCGACGAGAATCTCTCGGTGGCTATGTCCATCTATTTCTTTGACCGACCAACCAAACGATCGCCATTTCTCGGCAAATGGTTCGAGTGCCAATGTCTCAGATACGGGCGCCAAGCTCTGGATCTTGTTGTAGTCCACGATAGCAACGAGATTATCAAGTTGATGATGAGCGGCGAACAGAATGGCCTCCCAATTTGAACCTTCATCGCACTCTCCGTCACTGAGCAGAACAAAAACTCGTTGAGGTTCATTAAGTTTTTTTGCACTGAGCGCCATTCCTGCTCCAACCGACAGCCCATGACCGAGAGAGCCAGTAGAAAGCTCGACTCCCGGAATGTTCTTGTGAGAAACGTGACCACTAAGATCAGAGCCGTCTTGATAATGACCCTTTAAGCGATCGATTGGGAAAAATCCTTTCTCCGCGAGCGTTGCATAAACAGCTGCTCCAGCGTGCCCTTTACTGAGGATAAACCTATCCCTTTCGGCGTCCTTGGGATCCTCCGGTCGAACGCGGAGAATCGTTCCGTAGAGTACTGCGAGGATGTCTGCAATCGAAAAACAGGAAGCGATGTGAGAGCTCCCGCCGGCACTCGTCATTCTCAGACAATGAAGTCGAATGTTTCTAGCTAGCTCCGCCGAGCCGTCTATTTCTACCAAGGTGTCCTCTCTTTAAACGTCATCACACGGAGTATTGTCGGGTTAGAATAAGAGGTCAACTGATAGGAGCTTCGTACTGACAAAAGACCTGTCTTTCAAGAATAGATGGCGCTCTTAAGTGCTTTTTCCAAGCGAGAGGTGAGCACGTTTAGATCAAAATGTTCGAGAATAAACTCTCGTCCATTCACTCCCCATCGAGCGCGCTCGGCCGGGTGGGTAGAGAACATGCGAGTTATTGCTTGAGCAAACTCTATTGGGTCCCCAGCGGTGACCGTGATCCCGGCATTGGCTTCCTTGACAGGATTGTTACTCGAATGAACCCCAAAAATAATCGGTCGGCCCGCCATGAAATAATCGTACAGTTTGAGAAAAAACGCTCCATACCGATAGACCCCTACTGCAAGGGACGGACAGACAAAAGCATCAGCTTGAGAAAGGTAGTGGGGGAGATCGCTCTTTGGAACGAAACCGTGAAAGATCACTTCGATCTTCGCCCGTTTCCGAGCCCGTTCCTCGATCCTCTTCCTTTCTGGACCATCCCCCACCAAATGGAGCGTCGTGCTGTCTCGCACGTGATCGGGGAGGTGCTCCTGACAGTCAATGAGAAGATCGAGATTGTGAGCTTTCGCAAAACCTCCTACGTACATGAGATGAAGTTTGTTCGAGCTCCCTCCATCATACGGTTCGAGTTTCGTATAGCGGGTGGGATCTACGCCGTTTGGGATCCAGACGAAAGGTTTCGCTTCGTGCCCTTCTTCCTCGAGATACTTATCGATTTGGGGAAGGAGACCAATTACCAATTGGGCGCAATGAAGGTGGAGTTTTTCAAGAAGAGAGAAGAGTGCCACCACGGGGTGGTACCATCGAAGGCCGTAAAGCTCTTGAAGTGAGCGCGGCCAAATATCGGTTATCTCATACACAAAGGGTACTCGATATTGTCGAGAGAGAAGCAGCGCGGCAGTGACCGCCAATGGGTGAACACAGGTGCCAATAACAACGTCTGGGCGCTCGCGGGCAGAGAGCCCTAGGTGGAAAGAGCGGACAAAGTACTGAAACATTCCGAGAAATCGCCTTAGACCGTTTCGTCGGTAAGAGCAGGTGGGAATCCAAACGAAGGGGGCTTCGGAGCAATCGACTGACTGGGAAGCCTCTTGGTCATGCTGGAAAGAATAATGATTAAAGGTAGAGGCAAAGAGGCGGACCGTGTGACCGCGTTGTTGCAAGCGCACTGCTAAGTCATAAGGTCGAGTTGCCGGGCAAACGGAGGGAGGTCCGGCATAATGATTTAAGATCCAGACTATCAAAGCGGTGACTCCACGGTTGTGTTGAGGTGCTGCTCTTCTCTGGGATCACTTTGAAGAGACGTAAGGAGAAAAAGAAAGGTGATAGCAAACGACGCTTGACATCCAAGGGTGAGAATCTGCCCAAAGATTAGTGCATCGAGACCACTCGATTCTCGAAACGAGTAAATAAAGAGAAAGCCGCACAGATTTCCGAGGATATAGGAGGCAGCCCCGTACAGCCCATCACGAAAGTTCTGAAGAGGATAAAGATAAATCCATAGGAGGGAAGCCGGAGGAACTAACCAGAGATGTTTACGGACAGTAGCAACCACTGCTTCTTCTGCTGCAGGGGTAAAATTCCCCCCTCCATAAAGCCAAGAAACAATGAGCGGAGCCAGAAGAGATACCAAGGCCGCGATACCGAAAGCAGCAAGCCCTGTAATTCCCGTCCAAAGGGAGACGGTCCGAAATAGTGTTTTTTTCGCATGACTTACTTGGTGAATAATCAGCTTTGGCGCCAAGACGAGAGCAAGGGGCTTCCCAGTGAGTACCGCTATCGGAAGACAAAGTGCGAGAGAATACCCAAGGAGTGCAATACTCCCTTCTCCGATCTGAGAGGCGGTTCGGTTGATATAAATCGTGAGGAGTGTGGAAGAAATTGCCGCGATGAAAAAATAGAAAGAGCCCCTTACTGCCGAAAAATTAACGGCACGAAAGGAGAAGTTTGACGCCCGAAAAGAAAATCCGTAAAAGCGGCAGAGAACGAGAACTTGAAGAGTCGAGCAGAGCAAGAGCCCAAGAACGAATGAGCCGAGCACCAGCCGGAGAGAAGGATCGGGGCTGAGCCAGATGTAACCAAAAGCGCTTCCTTTCATAATGCTGAGCGCGAGCTCTCGTCCTGCAGGAAGGCCCAGAGCGGTCGAGGATGCAGCAACAACGGTGTTAACACCCATAAAAAAAAGGCAGAGGAGGGAGATTTGTGCCAGGCTTTCGGCCTGACTTAATTCAGGAGCGTTAAACCCTGGAGCGAGAAATGGCACTACGATGGGGAGTAAGAAAAATGCTACGAGGGTGAGCGCGGCGCCCGCACAACTGTAGAAGAAGAGAAGCTGAGAGATAGTTTTCGTCGCTTCCTCTCGCGATGACATAGCGGCCCGCCGCACGAGGCTTGTCACCACACTGTGAACAAAGTTCAAACCAGCGAGCTCCAATATGAGAAACGGCAGACTATAAGCGATGTCAAAGACGTCTTTTTCCCGTGTCAGACCGAGAAGATGGGCAAGCTGATTGTTGAGGAGAATCGTCAGGCCGTAATTCACCACGATCTGGAAATAGGCGAATGAAAAACGAAGGAATCTTTTCTTGTTCACGACACTTGTGAAAAAAGGTTTCACTCTTTTTCAGGCCCCCTAATAGCGCTTTCTTGAGAGGTGACCTTACTTGCGGCATACGAGGAATTCGAACTCCTTCGCCGGATCACCCGCGCAGGAGTGCCAACGGCGATACTCAGGGGGGGGATACTTTTTGTGACCACAGAGCCAGCCCCGATAACGGAACCTTTCCCAATTGTTATCCCGTCGAGGACCGTTACTCGAGCTCCAACCCAAACATCCTCCTCGAGGACAATCCCGAGACAGGTTTGCCCCTGTTCTCGAATAGGCACTGAGGTCTTGTCGAATATATGAGTGGCTGGCGCAAATATGGCATGGGCAGCAATTAAGCAGTTGTCGCCAATCTTTAGCCCGCCGTGGCCATAAAGGATTGAGTACTCGTTGACGCTGACATTCTTTCCTAAGACGATTGAGCCCCCGAAGCTCTGACAAAGCACGTGACTCCCCAGACGACTATTGGAACCAATAGTAATTGACGCTTCTGGGCCTCCTTCGGCGAGGAGTTCGGAATACCTTCCTACGATTACTCCACGGCCGAGCCGCACAGGCCCTCTCTTCCTTACCCCCCACTCGAGGTGACCTTTGCCAAGTCGGACAAAAGCTTTACTGAGAAGCGAAAATCCCATTGCTCTATTTAGCCTCTAAAAGCAATTGAGGTCCAGGCATTGCATCGCTTTTCGAGGCTGTGTTCCTATATTGGATCTATGCTGGTAACCGTTCTCATCGCCGTATACAACGAACATCCCCCATTTCTGGATATGGCGCTCCGTTCTGTGCTGAATCAGTCTTATCAGGATTTAGAGGTCCTACTCATCGACGATGGCTCCACCAATGAAGCGACCATTGCTTGTCTTGCTAGGGTGTCTGCTTCGGATTCCCGCATTAGGCTCATCAGGCAGGAGAATCGGGGACTTACTCAGAGTTTGAACCGGGGAATCTTGGAGTCGAGAGGTCAATTTATTTGTCGGCAAGAT
Organism: Bdellovibrionales bacterium; assembly: GCA_020434565.1. Taxonomy (GTDB): domain Bacteria; phylum Bdellovibrionota_C; class UBA2361; order UBA2361; family RFPC01; genus JAGRAO01. The sequence continues at coordinate 2,165 of JAGRAO010000084.1, read as the reverse complement.
TCTGATGACTGGTCGGACCCTGAGCGGATAACAAAGCAGCTTCGGTTTCTCGTACAGAATCCGACGGTAGGCCTTTTAGGGAGTAACGCGACATTGCACAACGAGAACGGAACCCCCCTTTGGTCGACGAACCTTCCGATCTCTCCAGATGAGATCAGGAATGCTTTTCAAAGGTCCAATCCATTCTGCCACGGATCGGTTATTTTCCATGCCGACTGGGCGAAAGAGTTAGGAGGTTACCGTAGCGAATTCTCTTGTTCACAGGATTACGACTTTTTCTGGCGGTTTTGCGAGCATCATGATGGTGCCAATCTTCCGGAACCTCTTTACCATTATCGCTACAAACACGACTCTATCTCGGCTCGGAAGCTCGACGAACAAATGAGAGCTACTCACCTCACGAGGTTGCTCGCTCAAATTCGGAAGAAGAAGGGAACTGATTCTTTCGAAGAGGCGGTTGCGATGCTAGATGCCGAGAAGCCTGTGTCTCGAAGCTGTGAATCACGCAAGGGCGATCTCGTTTTGCTCTCTGGCCACACTTGGAAGGCTTTCGCCATTTACGGGAAAGTGATTGCAGAAGGACCTCATCGGGCGGATGCGATTACTCGGCTTCTTCGAGCATGCCTCTTCCGAATCTTTCCAAAGTTCGGTCCGACGTTGTTTCAACGGAGGAGCCGATAGGTCATGTGTGGAATCTGCGGAGCTCTCTCATGGGCTCATCATCCTCCAGAGGAATCAATATCAGTGAGAATGCTCCAAGCTCTCAGTCATCGGGGGCCCGACGGAAGTGGTGTTGTTTCGCTTCCATCCAACAACGGATTTCTCGGGAATACCCGGTTGGCAGTGATCGGTTTAGAAGCCGGAAAACAACCTTATACCTCTCGCTGCGGGAGGTACATCGGTGTCATGAATGGCGAAGTTTATAATTTTCGGGCCATTCAAAGGGATCTCGCTCGATCTGGCACTTCCATTGAGACGGATTCGGATACTGAGCTTGTCATCGAAGGCTTTGCGAATTGGGGAGCAGAAATTCTTTCTTTTGTACGGGGCATGTTTGCCATAGCGATCTACGATACACATCTCACGGAACTCTTTCTTGCACGTGATCGGGCTGGCGTGAAGCCGTTGTATTACTTTGGAGAGAGCGAGCTTTTCGTTTTCGGATCCGAAATGAAAAGCTTGCTCATGCATCCGGGTGTTCCCCGGAATATCGATTCTCTTGCTCTCCATCAGTATCTGGCGCTCGGATATCCACTTCTTCCCCGTACGGCATTTAAGAAGATCTTCGAGCTGGAACCCGGTACGTCTCTTCGTGTTTCACCAGGTCAAATGAAGAGAGAGGTCTACTGGAGATGGCCCGATCGGCAGGTTCCGGTGTCGGACCAGGGAAGGGAAGATGGTGTTCGAGAGGCGCTCATCCAGGCCGTAGAAGAGAATCTCGTGGCGGATGTCGAGGTAGGCGCATGTCTGAGTGCGGGTATTGATAGCACGCTACTCGTGGCGATCGTTCGAAAAGAACTTCAGAGGCCCCTTCGCACCTTCACTGTTCGATTTCCCGAAGCATCGTACGATGAATCGCAGCTCGCTCGCCTCGTCGCTTCTCATTTTGGAGCCGATCATCACGAGATAACTCTTGATGGGGTGAAAGATCCGATGGAGCTTATAGCTGAGATTCTCGATCAATTTGATCAACCATTTGCTGACTCGTCTGCGATTCCTATGTATTTACTCTCGAAGGAGATTCGGCGGTGGGTCAAAGTGGCGCTTTCAGGGGACGGGGGAGATGAAATGTTCGGTGGGTATCCGAGATTTCGGCATATACGAGTCGCAAGGGCACTCGGGAGCCTTCCAAAGCAACTGCTTTCAGGATTCGTGGCGAGCGGGCTGCGGTCGCTTGCGCCCTTCAACCCAGATCTGAGTCGGGCCGGTGGACGGCTGCTCACGGCAGCGCTCTCAGAAGGATGGCTTCGATGCATCGCGTTATCGAGTTACATGAACCCCGATGACGTAGAGCAATGGATTGCTCCCCAATATACGAGAGGAAATGCAGATCCCTTCGAATTGCCTATTTCTTCAGTCGACGGTTCGTGGCGAGATTTTATGTCATTCTCAGAGCACTATGCCTTGCCGGGGGACTACTTGACAAAGGTTGATACCATGAGCAT
>JAGRAO010000083.1 GCA_020434565.1 Bdellovibrionales bacterium | reverse complement strand
TCCATGTTTGGGTTTGCGCTCGGCGCTCCGGCCCAGGGGGATACCTCCTCTCCAGCTGATCGCTGGTTCACCCCCTTCAAGGGCGGAATGCCTGTGGCGGTATCCATGTTTGGGTTTGCGCTCGGCGCTCCGGCCCAGGGGAAGATCTGTTACATGGTAGGGAAAGCCGAAGTCCGCTTGAGCTGAAGGATCAAGCCTATGATGAGAGTGAGTAGTGCCATGAAGCTCCATTCAAAGACGTAGAGGAGATGAGTTGCTGTTGGCACCACTGTGCTGAACGCGGGTACTGGATAAGTCCGTGAGGGATCGAGATCGCCATTGCTCACCTTCATCGAGTGGTCTGAAAGAAAGAATATATCTTCCCTTCCAGAAGAGTTTTTCACTATCTCGCCCTGTGCGTCTTGAAGATTTCCGGACGGCATGATTTCGACAAAGATAGGGAGAAGAGGGTAAGGAATTTGTTTTTGGATTTCGGGAATATTGACCCTGAGCCACGCATCAACCCAAGGATGAGGAGAGCCAGATGGAGGATCGTTTGGAGCAAGAAATCGTTGAGCTTCAGAAATTTTAATGAGTCCAGTGAACGAATCCTTCTTTGTTTTCTGAAAACGCACACGCTCTTCTTTTGACCGAAAACGAAAAGGGATAAAACCTCGATTCACAAGCAGAGCTTTGTCGGAATTCGCTATCCGTAGAGGGGTAAGGACGTGTACCCCCGGGCCATCTTGATCATCTTTCCGATTTCGAATGATCATCTCATGATCAAAATCGTACTCTCCTTCTATAAGAGCTCTTCGGTGAAGGAGGCTTTTGGAACTCGAATTTTCGTTCCAAAGATACAAAAGAGGTTTCGGTTCGATCGTGAGCCTCTCTCGTAGCTCGCTGAGAAAAAGCTCCTTCTGAATATGACGATCCCACTGCCAAACTGCCGCTCGAATCATCCCGACAGCGAGAACCAGGCACACGAATGAAATTCGCCAAGAAAACTGAAAAAGAAAAGGCTCCCTTAATGCTCGCCCTTCGAGTTGTGGATCGGTACTCAATCGTCCTTTAGCCCTTTGCTCTTTCCTTTCGGCGAAATCCGTCGCCACATTACTCATGAAGAATGCTCGCTAAGGCATTAAGAATTGGAAACCAGGCGATAAGTATGGACTACTCTTTCGCTCGGCGAAAGTTTGCCCCAACCGAAAAATCAAGTATACTCACTATCTTACTCTCGGTTTGTTGGAGAAACAGAGTGTTTGCGCATGACACGCCGAGAATTTTTTACGGACAGGAATAAAAGTGCTGAGACTGGTAGGAATAGGGCACGCGCTTCCGGCAATAGAGGTCTCTACAGAGTTTTTGGCCGGTCAGATCTCGGAAGCAAATCCGTATCCTTGGATTGAGTTTCGTCGTACGACTCTTCCCCTTGAGTATATCGAAGCTACCGGCAACGCTGAGCCGGCTCAGGCAATAGTCGTTGCAAGTGAGTCACCTACGAGTTTGGCTGTCTCGGCCGTTCGTCTTGCTCTTGAGAGGGCGCAGCTCGATCCGGATGAGATTGGGCTCATTTTGGCAGGAGGAGCGACCCCTCGGCAAACAACGCCCTCTGAGGCACAGAGAATCGGAAAGCTGCTTGGTTTAAAAGTGCCGGCGTACGATGTTTGTAGTGTTGGGGCAGATCTTGCATTGCAGATCTCATCGCTCAAAAAATGGAAAAAATCTCGTATTCCTCGTTACGTTCTCTGCGTCTCGACATCAACTGCTACCCAGAGAGTCAACTATCGAAATGGTTCTGAAGCTTTCCTTATCGGAGATGGAGCATGTGCCTGTATCCTTTCGACTGCGGGAAAGGAGGGATTCGAGATAGTTTCGGCTCAGCACCGTACAGATATGGTCGCTGATTATCATTCCTCGATTGAGATCTATGGCCACTTGCGAATAGTCCAACCAGCTTTCAAAGATTGGTACTCTGCTACACTAGAAAAGGAGCTCACTGATTTTTTTGGCTACGAGAAAGGATCTCCGACTTCCGTGTGTTGTGAGCAGTTGGTTGCAGAGCAGGCTGACTTGATTCGTTCATGTACAGCAGAACAGGTCCAAATATGCTGTGAAACTGGAAAATTCGGCTACCTGCTAGGGCCTGGAGGCTTCCTCGCTCTGTCGATGAAGTGGGATCACGGAATTGAGTGTTCATCAGTTGTGGTTTTAAGTGGTGGTGTCGGGCAGAGCTTTGGAACTGTTTCTCTGAAGCAATAAGGAAGTGATATGAGTGATCAGATGCATGTCCTTTCCATGGGAGTCGCCTTTCCGGAGGGGAGGATCTCGAATCAGCTTATTGAAGAACTTGATATTGGAACAAACGAAGAATGGATTCTCTCGAAGATCGGAATCCGCGAACGTCGCACCTCCTTGCCTGCTGACTATATAAAATCATCTCGAAATGAACGACCTCAAGAAGCAGTGGCAGTGGCACAAGATACCGCCGAGAGTCTTGGCAAGGAAGCTGCTCGAAGAGCAATTGAAGGCGCCGGGCTCTCTCCTAAAGACATAGGGATGGTTATCTGTAATTGCTGTACTCCGGAAGCTTCAGCCCCAACCGAGGCGCTAAGAATCGCAAAAGGTCTCGGAATAGAAGGGGAGGCCTACGATGTTTTTACAGCTTGCCCAGCGTTTGCTTTGCACGTCGACTATCTGGCGAACTTTGAGGCGGAAGAGTTGCCAGAATATGTCCTCTGTATCTCGACAGCAGTGTTAACACAGAATGTGAACTACAACGACCGTTCTGCGAGTGCGATCTGGGGCGATGGAGCAGCTGCATGGATCATCTCACCCCGACGTCCAGGTCGCTTAAAGGTTTTAGGGAGTTTCTTTACGGCCGATCCTCTCCGATGCGATGCGGTGACTGTTGATACCTTTGGGCATTTTGATCAAGACGGTCGAGCCGTTCGGGACTTTTCGGTACGGCAGACTGTGCGCCTACTGAGAAACATAGAGCAAGATTTTCAGATCGACTGGCATCGAGATGTTTTCATCGGCCACCAGGCAAATCGGACTATGCTTGCCCAGATTACAAACAACCGAAAAATCCCTGAAGAGAATCACTGGTTTAACGTTACAGAAATAGGAAATCAGGCCGGAGCTGGAGCACCTGCAACCCTCTGTATGAACTGGGATAAAATTCAAAAGGGTCAGAAAATTGTCGTTGCCGTAGTTGGTGCCGGATTGAGCTGGGGATCTATCGTTTTTGAGGGAACGGGAATTTAGCCGACTTCTATAATCTGAGCGACGCCTAGTTATTATCTGCTCCTTCGATGTAAGGAGATTTTCGAAATCTCAGTTCTCGATCCTGCCGGTTGGTGATGGCCGAACAGACTTTCCCTTTTTGTTGTTGCTCTTCGTGGCCGTATGTCGAAAACTTAATTCGCACCAGCCGAAAGTATCGTCGGGAGTAGGGTCTGTATCGGGATAAGTATTTTTATGAGCACGCGATTTTACATTTTTTGTATCTTGTTTTTCTTTCTTCCTCTCACTCTCTGTGCTGAAGACCCGGCCTCTGGCCGGTTGCCCGATGGTCGTGCTTTTAGAACTGATGGTGAGGGAAACCAGATTGTCGATTACATAGCTGAACTCGAAATGACGGTTACGGCGTTGAAACGTCGAGTACAAGGATTAGAAGATGAAGTTGCTCGCTCTCAAGGAGGGGCAGTAGGTGGATCGCTCGAAGAGAAGGATCTCTTGAGTGCTAGCGAGGACGCTGAGAATGAGGCAATTGAGGCGCGAGGGACATTTGAGGCGATTAATGCCCGAGAGTCGAATCGAGGAAACTCCGCGTGTGAGCAAAAATTGCAGATTCAGAAAAGCTCCCTAGCGCAATTGAGTGAGCGTGCGCTGTCTCAACAATCGAGTTGCAACGATCAGATTCGAGCGTTGAAGACTCAGATGAGAAGCTTGGAGCTTCGTCAACAACAGGTTGATCTGATTGAACGGAATGCTACCGATCAACAGAGGAACTTTCAAAGCCTTGCAGCTGAGTTACAAGAAGCGAGAACGAGAGGAGATTCGCTCGAGGCTCAACTCTCTCAAAAGTCTCTTGAATTGCAGACCGTTCAATCTCAATTTGGCGAACGTGAACGAAAGCTCGGTGAGATAATTAGCACCTTGAAAAGAGAGAAAGAGTCGCTTCAATCGTCCCTCACTCAGGTAAAAGTGGAGTCTCGTCCTTCGTCATCTTCAGGTAGTCTCGTAAGAGCACGTCTCAACGACGATGCACTCTCAGCTTCACGCTCCAAAGCGGTGCAGTCGTTTCGGATGCCGCTTCTCGAAGAAATCGGCGAGGTTCGTAAGGCTGCCGCTACTCGAGATCAAGCGTTTCGTACTTTTAAGCGAAGTGATATCCGGTTGTCTCCTCAAAAGCTTGTTTCGCGAAGAGGCTTGACGCTCGGTCGACTTGAAAAACTGATCAAATCTGCGGATTCGGTAGAGGAGATCGCTCTCTATCGGCGAGATCTTCACGAAATAGCTTCAAAGGTGAAGCAGGACCTGCAAACGATTAAACGCATGAAGCAGCTGTAAGAGAATTTCGTCGTGCAACGTGATAGCGAGAAAGTTCCCTGAGATATCGTTTCTCTCCAGAATTTCGTTCTCTTGCCTGAAGCGTGAGCACATGAGTCAACTGGTTAGGTCGGTCCAGGCATGCTCAAATCGTCCGCACTATGACTAACGAAGGATTGTAAGATGCTCTATTTTGCTCTTGTTGTGCTTGGAATGTTTGCTGGATTCCTTGGCGGGCTCTTAGGATTGGGAGGGGGAGTCGTTTTTGTTCCGGGGCTTGTGTATCTCTTTGGATTTCCTATTCATAAAGCGATCGGAATTTCGCTTGCGGTCATAGTACCGACTGCTCTTGCAGGCGCTCTCAAGCACAGCGCCGCCGGAAATTACGACTTGGTTGTAACTGCAATTCTTGCTTTGGGAGCAATTGTTGGGAGCTATCTCGGAGTGAGTGCCGCAAATGTCATGCCTGAGGTAGTTCTTCGCCGTGTATTTGGAGTATTTCTTGTTGTCCTCGGCCTCAATGCACTGTTTGACTGGAGTGGGGCTCTGATTCGCCCACAGAAAGTAGAGATTCAGAGTTCTCAACATCAGTCATGAGAAGCAGCCATTGTCGAAAACTTTGCTTGAGCTGATGACGGCTGTAATCCCCTCAAAGAAATTCCAAGGACAACGAGGAGTGTAAGGAGAACTTCACTATCTCCAAAATTATATTCAGCGAGGCCCGCGACTTGCCAAGAGACGATTACGGCAAGAACCGAAGTCGTTAGCGGACTGACCCGGTGACGGAACAGTGCAAACACGACGATTGAAACGAGCCACCAGAGATAGAGTGCAAAGCCAGGCCAGCCAGTTTCAACTAAGATGTTCAGAAAATTTGAGTGGAAGTGATTCAAGACACTCGGAACCTCCGGTGAGAATTGACGCAAGACGCCGGAATTATCAAATCCAATGCCGAGAGGAAATCGGAGCGCGAGTTCTAATCCGATATCCCATATAGTTCCTCTTCCCCCACTCATGAAGAAATGTGCCGGCATCTGTACAATCCTACTTGCAACAGGCTCAAGAAAAACTGCGAGAAGACAAACGACGCCAAGAAAAGGAACAAGAAAGCGCCGTGCGTGGCAAAAGAGAAGGATCAGCATTCCAGCAGTCACCCCGGCCCACGGACCCCGTTTGAGATTCACAATCAGGGCAGCGAAAAGAAGCGGCAAGACGAGAGATGCGAGAAACACAAGCATCGCGCGCGGCCTCTCAAGATTGTTGTACAGTGACACAACACGAAACATGTTCGAAGAGAGGTGAACAAGCAGGGCTCCAAGCGCAAAAAACTGAAGCCAAAGGGGTAACCGCAGCCAATGCGAAGACGCAAAAATTCCCACGGCAAGAGAGGTTGTCATCACTTGAACCAAAGCCGCTCTTGCAGCACGAGACTCCGATCGCTCGAGTGTTTGCAGAAAGAGTCCAAAAGCAAAGATCGAGGTAATTGCAAGTTGGCCTGACTCCGAAACAGCTCCGTGGAATATGACAGGAATATGACCAGGGAAAGCAGATTCGAGTACTGTATGAAGAGAACCAATAAATTGACCAAAAAGAAGTGCGGCAGTGAGAAGGAGGAAATATCGTTCTTCTGCCAATCGAAAGAATACAATTGCTACGAGGAAGTTAAAACCAAGACGAAAGAGATGAAAGGCACTTCCGAGCGGATGAAGGCCGAAGAGACCTGTCACCATAGACATAAGAACAAAAGCAAGAAAGGGAAGGGCCCATGCTCGGACCTGTTGAAAAACGAACGCTCGGTTGTCAAAATTTTCGTATGACCACAAGAGAATAAGGGGCAGAAGAAAAGCGTATGTGAGAGAGAGCTTTACTGGAACACAGAGAGCGACTCCAAAGGCGAGTCCAAGGGTGAGCTTCTCGATTCTCTTGGATGACAGGAAGCTCTCACGGTTGAGCACTGATGTGTGGGAAGTCATTGTAAAGGGCACTGGCGAATCACAAGTGGAGCTCTCTTCGTTGGCAACTCTCTCTTGCATAGCGGCTACAACAGCTTATTCTCGACTTCAACGAAGGAGCCTAAACGGAGTTAGAAGATACTTTCGGGTATTTCTCGAGCGGCAAGTGTGGCATATTCAACTCAATCAAAGAAGTGGACTCGGGAGAAATTCCAGAGCGTTCGTCGTTTATTTGCCCTCTTCTTGCGGGGAAGTTCGAACATGTTTGGTGTTTGAGCGGAGATTCTTTTTCCGGGCTTTTGAGAGGCATCTATGCAGAGAGAACAGGCTTTTCTGGCGATTCTTAGGAAGTCTTGTATTCTTTCTTGCCTCGCTTCATCGCTCGTTCAGCTGCCCATCGCTTTGGAAGCCCAAGAGCAAATAACGGACAAATCAGCCGCAGAAGTAATCGCTCTCTATGGCGAGCCAGGAGAGAAAATTGAACAGGAAGTCTTACGACAGGAAGTGTGGATCTATCCAGATGAGCGGAGAATTGTCTTCGAAGATGGGCTGGCAAAATCTCTCGTTCCAGCAATCCCATCGCGAATAAATGAAATTGAAAAAAGGGACAAATACGGCTCCGAATTGGGGTCAGAGCGCCCATCGAAACAACTTGCGCAGTCTGAAGTTGAAGAGATTCTTTCTGAGATAATGGGAGAGCCTTCAGGAGAGAACGAAAAAACAAGTCGATAGTCTCTCGGTCACTTGATGGCAGTGGAGAACTGTCTGGTAGTTGAGAAACCCTTGGGAAGACGTGAAAGCAGTTGCAAGAGGTTAAAGCTCGAGAGGAAGGGGCTGTGTTTCCTGGGATTCCAGCACATTTTCACCTGTAGAGAGGTCCTCAGAAAATAAGTTTTCTTCGATTGCTTCGTGTCGTGTGTCTTGGATCCGCCCTATCGGAGCTTCTTCGATGCGCGACTGAGTTTCTCGAACTGCTATCTTCGCTTCTTCAAGTATTGAGATGCGTTCAAGCGAAGACTTCATAAGCGCACTAATCGATGACTTGAGCATCTTTGGAAGCCGAGTGACCCATATCTGAGCGTTGAGCGGAACAAAACTGAGCGGGAGGTCTTCTCCAAGAAAGAAGGCGATTCCAACCTGCTTTCCCCTGCGTCGTGGGCTTATAACGAGTTCAACTGCTTCGAGTGTGGTACTTCGACGGTCAGCGAGAGTGAGTCGAATCACCGGCCAGCCATGAGATTCCTCTTCGATTTCCATCTCGAAGTAATAGCTCTGCCCGAGCTGAACTTTTGTTACTTCTTTGAGCGCCCTTCGAGCGGCAAGCATAGCCTGGCACACAGTTGAGTGGAGCGATTGTTCTCCTGGGCGCGAATCCTCGCGGACGGATTGTACCTTATGAGCAGTCGCAACGTGCGCCATTCAGACAGCCTCAAGAACTCATTACCAACAGTTGTGGCCAACGAGACGAAAGTCTCAACCAAGCCACATATAAAAGACGTGCCTCTCTCTGGAAAAGAAGTTCGACGGACCACAAGAGTGTCTTAATGTTCGAGAGCGAATTTTTGGAAAGAATTAATAAAAAGAATAGCCAACGCCGATGGGAAATTTTCGTAGGTCAGCGTAACTCTCTAAAAAAAACATAAAACTTGCTGAGATGCTCACGCAGGCAGTGAGATTATTACCCCCACAATCTAAGAATGCCCTGAATCTTGGCCATCTCTATAAAAAGAGTCTTCGAAAAAGGGCGGCTCGGTTTAGGGGTAGTCAACCTCGCCTAATCAGTTCCTCCTCTCTCTGCTATCATTCGCACGAAAGGTTCGCTGCCATTAAAAAAGGAATTGGATGTTTGGTTTGAGTGCCTCAAAAACAACATTTCTAGCGAGAGATGCTATTTCTCTGAGTCCTCGTCAAGGTCGTCGAGATCTTCATCATCATAATCTGCGTCATCCTCGATATCGAAATCTTCGAGGATTTCCTTGGCAAACTCTGAAACGACCGGCTGCGAAGATTCGGCGACGAGTTTTTGAAGATACGCTTTGATATCGTCTTCATAGTTTACGTGATCAATTGCATCTACGAGCATCGCCCGATCAAAATCTCCATCCTTGGAATCCGTCAGTCCATCCATGACAATCTCAAGGCCCTGAATTCCGTGATTGAGGAGAGCTTTTACGGCGAGATGAGAATACTGGTCTCGCTTCAGCATGAGATCCTGCAGGTACGGAAGTGTTTCGTCGTCTGGAATCATTTCAGCGAGGCCGATACCGAGGGAATAGTATCCGTCAGGATCACCTTTCTCTTTGGTGTGATCATAGAGGGTTTCAGCCGCAAAGCGTGAGCCTTGATTCGTGATTGCTGCGACTACCGACTCCTGGAGAAGTTCGTTTTTGGAGTTGATATGTTCTTTCAGATACTGAACAACATCATCTCCTCCAATAGTGAGTTCGAGAGACTCCGCAAAGATATCTGCGTCTTCTGATTCCCCGGCCTTCACGATGCTGTCAACAAGGGTTTTGATATTCTCAACCTTTCCGCTGATTGCGAGTATTTCAGAGTAGTAAGCTTTCTCGTCTTCAGTTGCGTCTTTGCTTGCCATCATCTCTTCAAGAGATGAATAGAAGTCAGGACACCACGAACAGTCATCTCCTGGTTCAACAAACTGCTCAAGAATAATATCGTCGTAGTCTTTTGCGCCCTTTTTCACAGCTGACAGGGCCTCCTCGGCAGACTTATAGATCTCAGCAGCTGGGCGCTCGTCGAGATCAACGAATCCCTGAACAGCTTCAGGATCCCTGTTAACCTTCTTATCTGGAGTCGTTCCACCCAGGGAGGATTCCTGATTCTGAGCTGCTGAGTTGGCTCGAGACTTTGTTGCTTCGGAATCAGATGACGGAGCTGAGCTGGAAGACGATGTGAGATACCAAGCGCCGCCTGCAACGAGGAGAACGAAAGTGAGTACTATAAAATTCTTCATGTGATCTAAACCTTTGAGGGTTTTTGTACCTTACAATATTGAAGGAGAAGCTACGTACCGACAACAGAACCGATGTCCTCAAGCCTCACAGTTAGCCAGCCTCCTCCAGCAGTGTAGGTTATACCGACTCAGTGCTCGACCAAAAAGCCCCCGTGCCCCGGGAGCGAAGTGTTTAAGCTATCTTACTGATAAGAGAGCACTTTCTTGCAGTTCTCCACTTGAGTCCTTCTGTTTTCTTGCCGATTATCCCTCATGACTATGAAAAACGTTCTCATCGTTACACCAACTCTTCGTAGAGCTGAAGAGCGTTATCTCGCCGCACTTGGAGAAACAGGTGTCCGGGTGAAAGTTTGCCATGATTCAGGAACGGCTTTGAAATGGCTTGAAACGCGTGCCTTTCACTCGCTTCTTATCGATGGATCTTTTTCCTTGCCGCACATGCTCGCTCTTGCAAATGCTCTTTGGAATCGAACGCCCGAAGCCCCGTGCTGGGTTGTTGACTATGAGGGAAAGTTTTCTCTTGAATCCCAGACTCTTAAGGTTTACGGACTCGAGCTCGCTCTCGGTGAGGATGGCCTAAGAGAGGTTGTCGACACCCATTGTGCGATTGTAGCAAGCAAAGATTTCGACCGAGAGAACTTCCCAATCCTTGTGGTCGAAGATCTCGACTCACCTCGTGACATCATTTGTATCTTCTTAGAGAGCCTCGGATTTCCGAAGGTCGTCGGAACAGCTTCGGCAAAGGAAGCACTTCATCTTCTTGAGTCTGAGAGCTCTCGTTTCGCATGCATTGTCACTGATATTCAGATGCCTGAGATAACCGGCAAAGATTTGATTGGAATAGTTCGAGCAAATTCAAATCTGCAGCATGTGCCAATAATCGTTCTTACCGCTTATGGTACAGTGGAAATGCTCGTTGAGTGCCTTCATGCAGGAGCGAGCGGTTTTCTTGTGAAGCCACCTAAGAAAGACGACATGCTGCGGGAGCTATCTCGTGCTGTGCGTATATCCGCTGGGATCGAGAGTCCGAGACTTGCTTCGCCGCACGAAGCGGAATACGTCAGAAAACTATTCGAGCGATCCTAGCCTGGATTGAGCGTGCATGATCCAGAAAAACTACCGTTGATAGTTCAGATTGGAGCCGAGCCATTTTTCGACTTCATCAACAGTCATCCCTTTTCGCTTCGCATAACTCTCAACCTGATCTTTCCCGATATTACCTAGCCCAAAGTAATGCGAGCGCTCATGGGAAAAATAGAGACCCGAAACAGAGGCCGCGGGGTACATGGCGCAGTTTTCGGTGAGCGACATCTGAGCATGTTCTTCTGCATGAAGCAGCCGAAAGAGGGTGCGTTTCTCAGTGTGATCAGGGCAGGCTGGATAACCAGCGGCAGGTCGAATCCCCCTGTATCGTTCTCGAATAAGTTGTCGATTCGTTAAGGCTTCGTCTGTTGAGTATCCCCACCACTCTGTGCGCACTTTCGTGTGAAGAAATTCAGCAAATGCTTCGGCAAGACGGTCTGCTACTGCCTTCACCATTATACTGTTGTAATCATCAAGCTCTTTTTCAAACGCTTGGACGAGCGGCTCAATTCCGAGACCGGCAGTCACCGCAAACATTCCGATGTAGTCACCCTTTCCGGATTCCTTCGGTGCGATGAAATCGGCGAGAGCAACATTTGACTGTCCTTCTCGCTTTCTTGTTTGTTGACGAAGGGAGAAGAGCTTTGCAATCACCTCACTTCGCGAATCATCCCGATAGAGCTCAATATCATCCTCATCAACGCTATTTGCTGGGAAAAGTCCGACCACCCCTTTGGCGACAATCGATTTTTGAGAGATTATCTGTTTTAAGATCGAAAGGGCATCCTGATGAAGTTGGCGGGCCTGTTGCCCAACTTTTGAAGATTTGAAGATGTCCGGATAGCTCCCTTTGAGCTGCCAGGTCATGAAGAACGGCGTCCAGTCGATATACTCAACAAGAGTTTCGATCGAAACATCTTCGAATGGAATTATTCCAAGTTTTTTTGGACGGAAAGGAGAGAACTCGTCCCAGTTGATATTTGTCTTATTGGCTCTTGCCTCATGAAGGGTGCAGTACTCTCGAGAGGTCTGTTTCTGGCGGAATTCCTCTCTTTGTTGCTCGTAGTCTCGGTTGATCTCTTCAAGGAATTCCTTACGAGCGGTTTCGCTAAGAAGACTTCCAACAACTGGGACACTCCGAGAAGCATCGAGGACATGCACTGTCGGGCCTGAATACTTGGGGGCAATCTTAACCGCAGTATGTTTTTTTGAAGTCGTTGCACCACCGATAAGGAGTGGCAACGAAAATTTCTCCCGCTCAAGCTCGCTTGCAACGTGAACCATCTCGTCCAGAGAGGGAGTAATCAGTCCGCTCAGACCAATAATGTCTACACTGTGCTCGCGAGCAGCACGTAGAATCGCATCACAAGAGACCATAACTCCGAGATCGATCACCTCATAATTGTTGCAGGAAAGCACGACCCCAACGATATTCTTGCCGATGTCATGAACATCGCCTTTTACAGTGGCCATGAGAACTCGCCCCTTCGCTGTGGGCTTATCCTGAGCGTGCTTCTCCTGTTCCATGAATGGAAGGAGGTACGCCACAGCCTTCTTCATGACTCGCGCACTTTTAACAACCTGGGGAAGAAACATTTTACCTGCCCCAAAGAGATCGCCAACAACATTCATGCCGTCCATGAGAGGACCTTCGATCACATCAAGAGGCCTGGCACTCGTCTTCCGAGCCTCTTCGATATCTTCTTCAATAAAATCCGCGATACCTTTCACGAGAGCATGTTCAAGACGCTTAGCGACGGGCGCTTCTCTCCAAACAAGCTTCCCGTTTTCAATTTCTTCCCTGGGAACTCCTTTGAGATGTTCCGCGTATGCGATGAGTTCTTCCGTAGCACTGGAGCTACGATTTAAGAGGACGTCTTCGACCCGCTTGAGGAGCTCGAGTTCTATCTGCTCGTAAATTTCAAGCTGGCCGGCGTTCACGATACCCATGTCCAGTCCGGCATGAACTGCGTGATAGAGGAAGGCTGCGTGCATAGCTTCGCGAACACGATCGTTTCCCCGAAAAGCAAATGAAATATTACTTATTCCCCCACTTACCTTAGCCCCTGGAAGATTCTCTTTAATCCATCGAGTAGCTTCAAGGAAGGAGACCGCGTAATTGTTATGTTCCTCGATTCCGGTGGCTACGGTAAGTATGTTCGGGTCAAAGATGATGTCTTCACGGGGAAAGCCGACCTCTTCGGTGAGGATTCGATAAGCGCGTTCACAGATAGCAATTCGGCGTTCGGTGGTGTCGGCCTGGCCTTGTTCGTCAAAAGCCATCACAACCACAGCAGCGCCGTACTGCAGAATTTTACGTGCATGTTCTTTGAATTGATCTTCGCCCTCTTTGAGGCTTATCGAGTTTACTATTCCCTTTCCCTGTAAGCATTTGAGCCCAGCTTCGATCACACTCCACTTGGAGGAATCGATCATAAACGGAAGTCGAGCTATCTCAGGATCCGCGCTCATGAGGTTAAGAAAATCCCTCATGACGCGTTCGGAATCGAGCATGCCTTCATCAAGATTGACGTCAAGCACCTGGGCTCCACCATCTACTTGCGTTTGCGCGACCGCGACTCCCCCCTCGTAATCTTCGTCCCGGATGAGTTTCGCAAAACGCCGCGAACCTGTGACGTTCGTTCTTTCTCCTATGTTGACGAAGTTTGTAAGCGCCGTAATCGAGAGCGGTTCTAAGCCAGAAAGGTGAAGACCTGGTTTTCTATCCGGTATCTCTCGAGGGGAATAAAAGGGGACAATTTCTGCGAGTGCACTAATGTGATGAGGGGTCGTTCCGCAACAACCACCAACGAGATTGACATACCCGTTGGCAAGAAAATCCTTCATCTCCTTCGCGAACTCTTCAGGCGTCTGATCGTAGTCGCCAAACTCGTTCGGAAGTCCTGCGTTAGGGTAAGCTCCGACAAAGGTGTTGGCGACTCGAGCGAGTTCTTGAACGTGTGGTTTGAGCTGGGCAGCGCCAAGAGCACAGTTGAACCCAACTCCAATAAGCTCTCGAGCGTGAGAGACAGAGATCCAAAATGCCTCTGGAGTTTGCCCGGAGAGCGTTCTTCCTGCCGCATCGGTAATTGTTCCAGAGATCCACACAGGAAGCGATTTTCCCGAGGATTTGCGGAATTCTTCGATCGCGAAAAGGGCTGCTTTTGCGTTGAGAGTATCAAAGATCGTTTCAACGACAACGAAATCCACTCCCCCTTCAACAAGACCCGAAACTTGTTCCAAATATGAAGCAACGAGCTGATCAAAATGTACTTCACGAAACCCGGGGTTGTTGACGTCTGGAGAGAGGCAACATGTCTTATTTGTAGGACCGATACATCCAGCGACAAATCTCGGTTTTTCGGAATGTATTTCAGTAAATTCGTCAGCGAGCGTTCGAGCGAGCCGTGCCGCCTCGCGATTCAGCTCTCGAGTGAGATGCTCAGTTTTATAGTCCCGCTGAGAAATAGAGGTTCCATTGAAGGTGTTTGTTCCTACTATGTCGGCCCCTGCACGGAGGAGTTTTCGAGTGATATCCTCAATAACTTCAGGTTTCGTGAGAACAAGAATTTCGTTGTTCCCCTTTAGGGAGTTCGGGTGATCGCGAAACTGCTCACCTCGAAAATCTTCCTCTGAAAGTCTGAACTGCTGAATAGAAGTTCCGAACGCAGCCCCATAGATGAGGACTCGTTCGCGCATGAGGCCTTGAAGTTGAGAGAGTTTCGTCGATGACATGAATTCCTTACCTTTTGTGCCAGCCGAGTCTACGCAAGGCTGGGAATAAAAACAATTTGTCCAACGGCTTACGGGTCCTTGGAAGCTCCTTTGGGACCGTGAGCAGAGATT